>CAIQOG010000228.1 GCA_903873355.1 uncultured Bacteroidales bacterium | reverse complement strand
TGTCTTCAGGATAATTAATTGTGTCATATTTACCTGGCGGTGGAGCCTGGCCAAATAATTTTACAGTTCCTAAAGCAATGAAAATAAAAATCATTGTCATTTGAGATGCTTTGTTTCTTGATTTCATGATAGATTTTTTTACGATTACTACTTTGTCTGTCTGCCAGCGTTTGGCGGTATTGGCAGTAAGGGTTTGCGGGCGATTTGTTGTCGAGTTACACGAAAAGTTGAAGCGGTCTACAACCCTGCGCATACCAGTGAAACCCTTATAGGCTATAGCGCGTGGTATGGGCTGATTCGTCTCATTAGAATAACATAAAGTATATTATTCAGTGATGATATACCTATAATTTTCCAGAATAACCTTATAATTGGTATAAAGTTATAATGGAAAATTGTAAGAATAATGCAAGTAATTATTATGGATTTATTTACCCATAATCATTCCTTTTAATGACCAAAGAATTGCCAATACATCCTTTTTTGATATTTCATCTATGCTGTGTTCCTCCAAAACGCTTAAAATATCATCCATAACGCACATGTATTGTTCGGCATTGATACCCATGCCTTCATGAGTTGCCGGCATATCACGCCCTTTATACTCAACAGGGCCACCACTACCTGCACTAAAAAAGTCAATGGTATGCTTACGAATTGCTGCCAATCGATCAGGTTGAGCTTTGTAGGGTGTAAAAATGTCTTTGATAACCGGATTGTTCATATGTGCTTCTATTACATCATCTACTATTAATGTAATTCCTTCAACTCCTCCTAGTCGTTCATAAAGACTTACGGAAGCTATACTTGCATTATCTTGTGCCATAATAATATTTGTTTGTGATTAAACGATAAATACAATAGACGTTACATGAAATTATAATTACCAAAGGCCCTCTCCCAGCATAGTTAAAGTAACATTCTTGATAGGTAAAATTCTAAATGAAATTTTACTAAAAAGATTACTGAAAGTAGCCTTTAAAGTAGCCTTTGGCTTTGATCTTAAGTTTTAGTTTTCTCAATCATGTGATTGATAACATGAGTATGCTCATGCTGGGGGCTAAACATCACGATTTCTGCGTTGGCATTGATCATAACATTATGCCCAGCCGGCCAGTAAAACAAATCGTTCGCAATTACAATTTCCTTGATACCCTGAGCATCGGTTGTAGTGAGTTGACCGCTAATAAGATAGCCCCAATGAGGGCATTGACACAAATTCCCTTCAAGTCCCATAAATAGGGGAGTAGTATCCACCCCTGCTGAAAGGCTGAAATACTCACCACTAATCTTGCCTAAACCTGTTGCATCACCAAAATCAGTCTTCTGACGGATTACAGCACCTGGTATTTCCATTTTGACATCTATGTTTCCTTTTGCAATTTTCATTGTTTTGAATTTTAATTGTTAAACACTAGTAAAATTATGATGTCAAAACTACAGCATAAAAAAACTGATGGATAGTAAATTTGGGTTTAGTATTCGAACTTTTGGGTCAATACTACAGATTTCTAGTATTGAATGAGTCAGGCATCAGGATTTTATATATTCGGTTGGTAAAAGATCAAATCTTCTGTAAAAACACTTTGAAAAGTAGGATAAACTGTTAAACCCTGTATCGTATGCAATTTCTGAAATGGAAAAGGTGTTTTTGTTTATTCTTTCTAACGCCCGATTTAAACGATATTCCTTAAGAAAACTGTTGGGTGATTTTCCTGTTAGAAGCATTACTTTTCGGTACACTTGTGTTCTGCTCATTCCAAGTGGTATATCAAAATCCTCAACTTTTAATTCAGAATTATGCCATTCTTTCTCGATAAAATCTAATAACGTATGTAAAAAAGATTCATCTGAAAATGGTAAGGCATGCATTTTGTCTTTTTCGAAAGTTGCGTTTAAGTTTTCTGTAATAAATGAATTCTGAACTTCGGATGACATTACAATATTGGAATTATCAATAAAGCAAAGTCGATTTGCCAATTTAATAGCATCTTCAAAAAAGGTCTTGTTAGCTGCAACAGGCATACCCGAAGCCAATCCAATTTTAAAGTAAATATTTGTATTGTATAAAGAAGCAATTTTATCTGTAATTAAGGGTTCTAGCTCTAATGCAAACTTTACAGATTTATAGGCAGATTTAAATGAAATCAGAAGATATCCTTCTTTATATTCGGTAAGCCGTCCCTCATATTTTAGTAGCGAATCACCAATTACATTAATCACTTGCTGCATATTGGCTTGTGATTGGGAATTATAAATACCCTGTAGTGAAATAGTTTTAAACCGAATAGCCATTAATGTACGTTGAGCCGTATCATTGATAATATTTAAATCAGTGGAAGCCGATTTATCTGGATCTTTTATTCGTCCCAGAAATGATTCAACAAGATTTTCATCTACCTCAAGGACATGATTAGGTACCTCTCCATGGGCAAAATTATGCATATTATGTATTGATTCTTTGTCAGGAGCCTCTACTAAACAAAAGGCTATTTTTTTAATGTCATCAAACCAATACGTTAAACCGCGGCAGTTAAATTGCTCCTGAATTTTCAGATCTTCCTTATGAAGGTGTGCAACATTTTCGGCAGTTACAGATTTCGATACGTCATGACGATCCATGTATATAGGCATTCGATAATTTTTAGTTAAATGAAATAGTTTCTATACATTTTCAATCATTTAACAATTTTTTCAACACTTTGTTCTTGTGGATTTTCCCATAACGTTTCCGGGCCAGGCTAGGTGGTTTTTTTTTGGCTTTGCACCTGGGGAAACCCCACCTTGCTTAGCCCGTGTTACCCACAGATTGTAATGCTAATTTGTTGTTATTCTTTATTTAAGATTTACCACGTCTAGTATTGTTGTACTTTTTGGCCTTTTTTCTTTACCGGCTACCAAATCATTTTTTTATTCTTTCATAATTAAGCTAATGTGTTGATTTATTGATCATATACAATTCTGCCGAGCCCTTATTAAAAATAATGTTGTCCGGTAAAAATATAGAGTTAGAATGTTTTATTTTCCCCATATTTGTCGAAGTTATTGCGGATTCATTTCAGAACATCTTCATGTAACATTTCCATCGTAAGTAGTCAGGATAAGTAGGAATGACTAATTATTAATCAGCTGATTATGAAATTTAGCAACTATCTCTTTTCTGTCTCTTTACTATTGATGTTAACCACAGAAGCCTATTCGCAGAACATTTCAAGGTACCTCGAAGATGGCCATGTATCAGAAAGCAAGAATATTTTAAGCATTGGTTATGACCCGCTCAATGGTGAAATACCATTCAAAATCGAACATTCGGTAACCAGCAAATTTTCATTTGAGGTTGGAGGAGGGCCGGTATGGCTTGCCAAACAGAACTGGCTGTTTATGGATAATCCACTTCCGATAAAAGAAACAGGTGTCGGATTCTCGGCTTTCATCAAAGCAAAATTGTATTTCAGGACATTCCCCGAAAGAATGTACATTACCATCTATCCGAAGATTAACTGGCTGGATCATGCGGTATTTACTGATGCTGCCGTTATGAACGTTGGTTATCAGAGAATTATAGTGAACAAGATACTTCTCGGTGCCGAAGCCGGATTTGGCTTCAGAATATACAGGGACACATCCTGGGCATTTTTAGGAGAAAAATCAGAAATTATCTGGAAACCGCAAATACCGCTCACTTGCAATATCAGTTATCTTTTCTGACACTAAGCATCAAACAAAATTTCATCCACCATATTATTCCAGCAGCAATGAAAAAAACGCTTATTCTCATTTCCCTTACTCTTATTATTTCAATTGCGAAACCGCAGAATGTTGGTTTTACACTCAAATCAGGTGAGATCATCAATTTCAAAATGTCTGATTTTGGATCGGACATCCGGCAAATAGGGACCATTGGTAACCACGCTTACTTTTTATTCCTTCCCTTCGTTACCGGCAATGCGTTAGAGATAAACCTGGCCGGGAAGAATCCTTTCATTTATAAATGCGACCTTAATAATACTATCGTCAAAAAGACCGAACTCGAATTAATAAACGGGAAAAAAGAGTTGCAATTTGAGGGCACTTTAATGTTGAGAGATAAGATATTTGTGTTTTCATCATTTCAAAATTCAAAGGACAAAAAGCATTATCTGTTCGTTCAGAACTTCAATCCAAATACTGTTGAACTGCTTGATAACATTAAACTAGCCGCTGAATTGGATTACTCAGGGTTTAGTAAATTCAACAGCACAATCTTTCATATAGAAGCCTCACCCGACAGCACCAAAGTTTTAATCTTTTATTCATTGCTGAATAAAAAGTCAGAGGAACTTCGTTCAGGTATCAATGTGTATGATAGCAACCTGAATACGTTATGGAAGAATGATAACGTAAGTGCCACATTCACTAAAGGCATATTTGAATTTTCCAGGTTCAAACTTGATAATAAGGGTGTTGTTTATCTGCTGGGGCAACATTATGAAGATAGATCGAACTACTATGATTTTGCTCAATTCCGAACACGAGGTTTCTTTTCAAATGATACCTATTTTACCGATATGCCCAACTATACTTTCGAGATTTACAAGTATACTCAAAATCAGGCCGGGACTGAACATTATTCTCTTACAGTAGCTAAAAAATTTATCAGGAGCATGAATTTCCTGCTCCAGGACAACGGTTCTGTTTTTTGTGCCGGATTGTATTCGGAACCAGGTAAAATCAGTGTTGCCGGAAGTTTTGGTTTTGACCTCGATATAGATTCAAAATCCATCAGCAACCTCAGTACTCTTCCGCTGGGAAACGATTTGCTCACCCGCGACCTTAGCCCCGAAGAGCTGAAACGATTCAGGCGAAGCATCGATAACAAACAGGAATGGGACCCGTATGATTATACCCTGAGTGAAATAAAAAACCGGCAAAACGGAGAAAAATATTTTATTGCCGAACAACATATTGAAGGATTAAGAAAAACTACTGCCAGCACCGGTTCAGGTACAGTGACCACAATTACTCCTATTTATGTAACAAATGACCTTTTTGTGGTTAACATGAATACAGATAATACGTTAAAAAGAAACGACAAGATAACCAAAAGGCAATTCTGGCTGGAGGAAAATAAATTCAATTCCTATGCAGTTCTCGAAAAAAACAATAATCTCTATTTGCTTTACAACACCTTTGAACAGAAAGATGCATTCTTTAAGAAAATCGACATTGGCGACTCATTCATTACCCGGCTGGATGTAAGCGGGAAACAGACAAAGGCCGTTATTAAGAAAAAGGGAGAGGATAAAATACCCATCCCTGTGCTGAATAATGCTATAGCAGTACCCGGTAATTCTATCATGTATGGTTTGTTAACACCTAAGGGCAGAGCAAAGTACCAGTTCCAGAAGATAGTTATAACGGAATAAGTGCCTGTAAAGGCAATTCTAAGGCCGAAGGAGGGATTGAAATCAGGTAAAAGGAATGAAATAATTGGGGTTAACGATCCTAGGCTATGACAAGAGGCGGTGTGCATGGTTTTCCACTGTCAACAAGTACGAATGCCGGTGCGTGCTACTGCAGTTCAAATTACTCCAAAACCTGCCATTTGTTTTGACCTTTGCTAACATTCGTTTTTTATGTCTTCCTTCGATTTCGCATAAACCACAACAGAGCCAGCTATATAGTCATGAATGGCTTTTCTCTTTTCATTGCCAGAAACTGTTAGTAGCGAAATCCAGCCTAATAAGACTTTCACAATATACCTCGGTATTGCTAAAGGGAGAATTATGTTTTTCTTTTCATCTGATTCTCTTTTAACACGAAGTCCAAGCATCATATGACCAATAGTACCACCAAAAATACTTGTAAACAGTGGGTCATAAAGGAGGAAAATGAATACAAATGCTATAATTCTCGCACTGTCTGGCACGCTTTCAAAGAGCGAGAAAATATAAGATGCGACGAACATAAAAACCACAATGACAATACCATCAGTCATCATTGCTTTAACTCTGTCAAAAACTCCCGGATAATTCTTTTCAGTCATATTTTTTGGTTTTATAATATGTTGCTAACGGTTTCGGGCTTGGGGAAGGTGGCGATTTCGAAAAACAAAACTGTCTGCCAGCATTCCACTTGATACAAAACACAAAGTCTCATGTAAGCTCTGCTCTGCCACTTTTGTCAAACCCGTGTTAGTGGTTCGTTGTTTTTATCTTTTTATCCCTTGTTGCCATTACAAGATCAATAATTTCGAGTGATAAATGTTTGTCTTGCCATTTTCTTTCCGTTTCTATTGATTTGTCTGCCAGCATTACAGCCTTTATAGCATATTCCGCTGCTCTCAGCGAATGGTCAGCCATATGTGCTGCAGCAACAGCGTGTCCCACTGAACGAGCTATCGCAATTGCAGTCTTGTCATTCAGCTCATTTGCAACTGTTATTGCGCTAAAAGCAGCATTTCTTGCCTCACCCACAGAAGCATTGCCTTTCACCCATTCCTTGGCCGTGTTTATTGCATTTATAAGTCGTTCGTCAATTGTATTTCCATAAAGAGGAAAAACATTTTCTACACACTCACAAGCCCAAAGAACTAATTGATGGTGCTGTTCTTTTTTCAAAAGTCCGCCTCTATGTTCAGCTATATATCTTTTATCTCGCATTCCATGCGTTATATTTATTGAGTTGTAAAGTGTTTATCTTGTCCATCAGTTAACCATTCTAATGTAAATCTTGCAAAAACATTGTCCTTATAATTATCTTTTTCGAATAACAACCCAATATCTCCGTTTTCAAGTACACAAAGTGAGGAGTAAGCCGAACTGGCAGCATATATAGTTTTCCCGGCAGACCACGATTCCCCCTCATCATAACTTATTCTTACAGTCATATTAAACCTGTGATCTTTCATTTTCGCATTCGAAAAAATAAGTCTGTTCTTATCAGCACCATCTTTAATAGATGAATATCTAATAATACTAGCGTTACAGCCTGGATCAATAAGTGAAGAATCCGGCCTGGATAACCAAGTCTTTCCCTTATCTGTTGAGGTATGAATAAACCTCATTCCTTTATCCGTACGACTATTTATCATCCAGGTGCCATCAACAAGCTCAACTATCTTAGATTCATCGCCTGGAACAATAGGGGTGTCATTTAGATACCAGGTTTTTCCATGGTCGTTACTGCCAAAAACATAAAGCCCTTTTTCAAGGTTTACTATTGTATTTAATAATTGACCTGAGTTGGTTTGTATGCCGGTTCCGGATGTAATAAACTTAAAATTGCGATGCCATTCCGGTTTTGTAATTTGTGAAGTAATATCTATAGGAGATGACCAGGTTTTTCCATTATCACTGCTTCTTATAACTTTAAAATCTTAGTACATGACAAAAATTACAAACAATTGATAATCA
>CAIQOG010000227.1 GCA_903873355.1 uncultured Bacteroidales bacterium | reverse complement strand
GTATCGTTTCTTTTGGTGCTTCCATTGTGTTTTTTCAATTAAATTTTTACTATCTGAAGAAACAAGCCCAGACGTTTCAGGGTCTCAGCAAATTTTATAAAATCAACAGGTTTGGTTATATAAACATTACAACCAATTTGATAACAGGCTTCTACCTCACGTGGATCGTCGGTGGTAGTTAGCATTATTATTGGAATATCCTTCAACTCCTCGTTTGTTTTTATTCTTCTGAGTACCTCGATTCCATCCATTTTAGGCATATTGATGTCGAGTAAGAGGAGATAATTCTTATTCAGGTCTCGAATTTCATTTTTGCCTGTTTGTGATAAAAACTCCCAAACTGCTTCACCATCCGGAAATCGGATAAAACGGTTTTTCACACCCGACTCCAACAAACCTTCAATAATAAGATCGGCATGTCCGTCGTCATCTTCTGCAATCAGAATAATTAGTTCCTTGTAAGTTTTCATGTGATTATTTTTTATTTTTTAAATTAAAGACACATGGAACTCGCATGTCAAATTTTCACTGTCTATGGTGAATACTCGCATTCATGCTCGTTTCATGCCCGTAAAGATATAAAATTAAAACTCTGAAAAATTATTTTTAAGCAACTCGATATAAAATGTACTACCTTTGTTCTCTTCCGATTCCACCCACACGTGGCCTTTATGTTTGGTTACAATGGTTTTAGTAATGCTCAACCCAATTCCTTCGCCGGCTTCCGATGCTAAAGGATCAATCCGGTAAAACACATCCCATATTTTTTTAAGATGTCTTTCGGCAATACCTTTTCCATTGTCTGAGATACTGTAAACTATGCGGTTATGTGTATGTTTTGAACTTATTTTTATCTCCGGTTTCCTGTCGGTACTTCTATATTTTAAAGCATTTCCAATGATGTTTGAGAAAACCTGATTGAGTTGATTTTCATCCCCAAAACATGGTGGCAGGTCCTCTTTTGTTATCGTTGCATTTAATTCAGTAAGTTCATAATTGTAACTAACAATTACGTTATTCATCAACATATTCATGTCAAGCTCCTTTATTTCCAACGGCATCCGTCCTGTTCTGGATATCTGAAGAAGGCTATCTATCAGGTTATTCATTTTTGTTACATTGGTCTGAATAAAATTGAGCGTGCGTGGCATATCCTCATTAGTCAACTTATCCATATTTTTCTGAGCTTCAGTTTCGACATTCAACTTTTCAGAAAAAGCCTTAATTTCAGCAGATTGCTTCTGAAGTCGTTGACTGAAACCTTGTATATTTACCAATGGTGAACGTAAATCGTGTGACGCTACGTACAAATAATTTTCAAGTTCTTTGCTTTTATATATAATCTCATCATGTGCCTGTTTCATGGCTGATATATCCGCAGTAATGGTAGCAAATTGATTTTTTGACGGTGATACTACTGAAATTCTGAAGTGTTTATCCATTGGAGGATAGTATGTTGTAAATTCATGCGATTCACCTGTCATTGCTACTTTGGCATAAATATCCAGATAAGGTGCTGAATCAGTTTGATAAACTTCTGTTGCCAGTTTTCCAACTATATCCAACTTTTTATTGCCTGTAATCGTGCAAAATGCTTCATTACAATCCAATAATCTGTAATCCACGGCATTTCCGCTCTTATCAAAAACCAATTCATGAATAACCACCATTTCAGTCATAGCACCAAAAAGTGCCGAAAGCTTTTCTTCACTTTCTTTTAATGCCAGTTCAGCTTTTTTGCGGTCCGATATATCCATAAAACTTACCAGACTTG
>CAIQOG010000226.1 GCA_903873355.1 uncultured Bacteroidales bacterium | reverse complement strand
GGTGAGATAATCAGAATCGGCACAAGCCAGGAATAATACTAAATCAGCAATATCACCGGCATCGCCTTCACGTCGGAGCGGATAAATGCCTTTCATACGTTCACGGTTTTCGGGTGTATTGAAGCGATCGTGGAATGAGGTGGCGATAGTTCCCGGAGCTAATGCATTCACACGAATTCCCTGTGGGCCAAGTTCTTTTGCCATGGAGCGGGTAAAGGTCATAACAGCACCTTTGGCTGTAGCATACATTGAAGCTCCCGGACCGCCACCATCACGTGCTGCCAACGATGAAAAGTTCACAATGGCAGTACCTGCAGGCATGTGAGGCACGGCTTCGCGGGTACACAACCAGCAGCTCTTCATATTTACATCCATGAGCAGATAATACCAGTCTTCGTCCTGTTCAGTTATTGCCTTTCGACCAAATAGTCCGCCAACAACATTTACCAACACATGAATTTCCGAACCAAAAGCTTTTATTGATTCTGAAAATACACGTTTCACATCTTCTGATTTTGTCATATCACCCTGAACAATAATACCTTCAGAACCTGAATCCTGAACCATTTTAAGAGTTTCCTGTGCATCTTCAGGATTATCGAAATAATTGATAACAACTTTAGCTCCTTCCGAAGCCAGTTTTATCGAAATAGCACGACCTAAATCGCGTGCACCACCGGTTACTACGGCTACTTTTCCTTTTAGTTTCATAAATTCATTTACTATTTGTTTATTTACTATTTATAATTTGTTTTTATCATTTTCCTAACAACTAAAATTGTAATTGGTCAATGATAAAAAGGTCATTTATTTTATTTGTTCAATTTTCCCGGCAGTAAGGAATACTGAGATAAGTGAAAGTGGCACCAGAGCAGCCAATAACCCGAAAAGTAAAGGCCAGCTTTCAATTTTTCCTGCAAAAAGTATGGCTAGGATTGTTCCTAACACAGCTGCTGCACCTCCTAAACCTGCCAATGAACCAACTGACTTTCCACAATGTAAATCGCTTGGAAGAGTTTGGATATTGACTATCGTAAATTGAAAACCACCCAATACAAATGCCATTAGAATAACTGCCAGGATAGCGTTTGAAGCCATTACTGAGCTTATTATTGCAGGAATCATAATGAGTCCTCCCACAACCATGGCTGTTTTGCGGGCTTTATCCACTGTTGCACCTTTGCGAATTAAAAAACCGGAAAACCATCCGCCTAAAAGGCTTCCAACCATAGCTCCAACATAAGGAATCCAGGCCGAAAATGCCAGTTCTTTGATATTGAGTTTGAATTCTTCAACCAGATACATCGGCAAAAAAGTGACAAACATCCACCATATAGGGTCTAAAAAAAACCGTCCGAGAATGACTGAATAGTTTTTCCGGTTCGACAATAATTCGCCCCAACTTTTAGCACGTTCACTGGTCATTTTTGATTCCGGTTGTCCACTCAGAATGTAATGTCGCTCTTCGTCGGTTATCCATTTATGCTCTTTTGGTCCTTTTTTATTAATTATTAGCCATGGAATCAGCCATGATATACCCAAACATCCAACAACCACAAAAGTAAGTTTCCAGCCAAGCGAAATATACAACATCAGAATAACTACCGGAGCTAAAATGGAGCCGATAGAAGCTGCAGCACCGAAAAGTCCCTGAGCAAAAGCACGTTCGTTTTGTGGAAACCACTCTGCATTACTTTTTGTTGCTCCCGGCCACGGACCTGCTTCACCCAAACCAAGCATCATTCTGAAACCAGTAAGTGTTACCTTGCCTTGTGCTAGTGAAGTCAGTGCGTCGGCCGTTCCCCAAATCAGAACAGATGCCAAAAAGCCCAAACGAGTTCCGATTTTGTCGTATAATTTTCCGGAAAAAAGCTGACTGAAACCATAAGCAATCATAAAGAAAATGGTGATTTGACCCAATAAATCTTTGGCTTGTTTAGATGCAACTTCAGGTGAAGCTTTAGAGTCAACAATGCCCAAATCGTAGGCAATTCCCTGACGATTGACCACGGTTTGACCACCGTTTTTGAACGAAACATAAGCCGCTTTTTGAACAACCGTTTCCCCCTTTTTGCTAACCAGCCGGTACGAATTATCATTTTCGATATATTCGGCCTGATTTTCATTTCGGGAATCTTCAATTTTATCCACCAGTTTATACTCGATATTAGC
>CAIQOG010000225.1 GCA_903873355.1 uncultured Bacteroidales bacterium | reverse complement strand
CTGTTCTCTGTATTTTAATGGCAATAAACAATTCTTTAGCAGTGACTCACCCACGGCTTTTTTTCGATTCCAATGATTTGACAAGCATACGTGCTAAAGCCAATACTACAATGGGAACTAAAATGATAACTGAATTAAAAACACAATTTGACACACAAGAAACTACATTAGATACCACGAGCGTAGGGAATAAGACTTTACTTGCTGATTTATCAGCATTTTTATACCTGATTACACAAGATGAAACCTACGCCGATAAATCATTAAATTATGTTCTTAAAACCTTCTCGGACAACAATGAGTTGTGGGCAAGTACAGGGCTAAAAGGACTTACGTCGTACAGTATGTGCTACAATGTATCATTGGCTTACGATTGGTGCTATAATTCTACAAAATGGTTTCCATATAGAATACTGATTTCAAGCAAATTACAAGTCATTTCGGATATGATTTCGGTAAATGGCGGAACTGAACAAAACACAAATACAGCAAGCAACTGGCAAGGAATACGTGGTGCGTCTGCTTTAATTGGCTATTTGACTTGTGACGAAACATATAACTCGACTTACTTCAATAACATGAAATTAAAGTTGACCAACTATATTGAAACAAACTACGGTGATAATTTATTGAGTAGTGGTTGGAATATAGAAGGACTGGGATATACTTATTATGCTATCGGAAACTTTATAGGACCGGTAGGAATTGCATTGGAACGTTACAAAACGGAATTTGGGTTAAAGAAATACGCATCATTTATAAATACTTTTTGGTCAATATACTCATCTAATTCAGTAGGATTAAATTTAAACGGTTTGGGTAGTTTTCATCCGGATTTTGGCGACGACAATCCGGGTGTTTCTGGAGAAGGTACATACGGACAATCATTTTATTATTTACCCACTGACTTGCTACCTGCTGCAAAATTCTGGTATGATAAGTCAGTTGGGGAGAGCAGAGTTACAAATAAATATGATGGGGTAAGACTGGGAACTGTTTGGTCGTTCTTATACTATCCTATTGAAATACAGTCTCAAAATCCACGAGAAATATCGGCTTGGGAAACACTAATGCTTGACGATAAAAATGGGAATGGGTATTTTACGTTTAGAAATCAGTATATAGATGGAGATGACCAGATTAGTCAAATTTACACCAAATTCAGAGGTGACAAAGGTCATAATGGCCCTGATGCTTTATCGTTCAGACTTATCGGATCATCTGCCGCCTGGGCAATAGGAGGTGGTAGATATGGTACAACAATTCCTGTGGCAGGCGTGAATCAAGATGTATATTGGCATTTAATGAATACTGTTTACCCGAGTGAACCATTAGTAGAAAAAGTGGGTGATATAAATTGTACCACGTGCAAACCAAACAGTAATGCCGGACAAATAGTTGGCAATCCATTTAGGAAAGAAGATGGGTCAGGACATGTTATTTCGGAAATAAACATCAATAATGTGTGGACAAAAGGGCATAAAAGATGGTTTATTGCAGACTATGATTCTGTGAAAACTGGTTGTAAAGCCCTGTATATTGTAGCAGATTCAACCACCAATGGTAAGTATTGGCAAATGGTCACAGCGGTTGAAAACACAGTAGTAGCAGATGCTGATTCTTTTTTAATTACTTCTCCATCAGGTAGTAGTATGAGAGGGAAAGTGCTATGGGAAGCAACAGATAAACCGTTTATCAAAACCGGTCAAAGTGTTAGAGGTTCATCATTTGGAGCTGCTACACAATCGAAGTACATTACTATAAAAAAAACAAATGGAAAATTTATTATTGCTCTAACTGTTGTTGATGCAGGACTAAAACATCCCAATATCAGTTTAATGCCCCAAATTTCAATCGTCAATTCGACCCTAAAAGTAAATGAGAGCAATTACACATTTTTAAAAGACAATATTTTATATGATAATATACAACCTTTCAACTTTCCTCAGGCACTTTGGAGTATTGATTTTGTAACCGGTTCAAGACCTTTGACAGTTAATTTCAATGCATCTACTTCATTTTCCCCTTCATTATCAGACCTTTCATTCAAAATAAATACTGGTGACAATGTAACCAGCTCTCAAAACCAATTTTCACACACATACACCAAGTCGGGAACCTATCTGGCATCACTTACTGTCAGTGATACTAATAATAAAACAAGTCAGCGATTTGCATATATTTTGGTAGGTAGTGAAATTATTAATGGATTACCTGCAGAAGCATCAACTTTGTTTAATTGGAGTTTAATTGATGGTTATTTACGGATTGAATTCTCCGAAGATAATCAATATAACCAGATTACCTGTTACGACACAACCGGAAGAATACTTATAAAACAAGATATTAGTTCTAAACAATCAATATTGAATCTTTCGAGTGTTCAAAAAGGGGTGAAAATAATTCAGCTAACCGGAAGTAAAGAAACCAAGTCGTTCAAAGTTATTATTTTGTAGTTTTTGAATATACACCAGATTTATTAAATACTGCATCTATTGATATCAATTATTTTATAAATGAAAAAGAGAATGAAAATAAAAAATCTAATCGTTTTTGTATTATTTACATCAAATTGCATGATGTCGCAAACATATATGCAAAACCCTTACGGACGTAAAAACACTCAGTTATTAAACGGAAAATGGAATGCCATTATAGATCCATTTTCTAAAGGTAATGAAGCAAAATTCTATTTAAACAAAACACCAAAATTAAAAAGTGATTTTATAGAATATTCTTTTGATCCGGCTTTTAGACTTAATGTTCCGGGCGATTTTAATTCTCAACTACCAGAGTTGAAGTATTACGAAGGAGACGTATGGTATCAACGGAAAATCAATGTGATTCCACAGAAAAGCAAAAGGCAGTTTTTGTATTTTGCCGGGGTCAACTATTTAGCTACAATATGGCTCAATGGCGTTAAGTTAGGAACTCATGAGGGTGGTTTTTCACCTTTTCAGTTTGAAATTACATCACTTTTGACGGACTCGTTAAACGACTTGGTTGTAAAGGTAAATAACAATAGAAAGGTGGATGGGATTCCGGCGATGTCCTTCGATTGGTGGAATTATGGTGGAATTTTACGTGACGTTTTTTTAATTGAAACATCTAAAGTATATATCTCTGATTATAAGCTACAACTTAAAAAAGGTTCGCAAAACCTATTGGAAGGTTATATTAAACTGGATGGAGCAACTTCACCTCAACAAGTTGAATTCTTTATTCCAGAATTGAAGATTAACAAGAAAATAAGTACAGATACTACTGGTTTAGCTGCTTTTGAGATAAAAGCAAAACCACAACTTTGGGAACCGGGTTCACCAAAAATGTATGATATTGTATTTGCAGCAGGAACCGATCAAGTAAGCGATGAGATAGGATTTAGAACTATCGAAACCAAAGGTTGTGATATACTTCTGAATGGCAAGCCCATTTTTCTGAAAGGGGTAAATTTCCATGAGGAGATTCCACAAAGAATGGGTCGGGCATATTCTGAAACTGATGCAGCTATGATATTGAATGAAGTAAAGGCTTTGGGTTGTAATTATGCTCGTACAGCACATTATCCACAAAATGAACGTATTGTACGAATGGCAGAAAAAATGGGAATCATGCTATGGGAGGAAATTCCTTTATGGCAAGGTATCGAATTCACGAATCCCGTAGTGCTAAATAAGGCCGAAAACATGTTGCGAGAGATGATTTATCGGGATAAAAATAGAGCAGGAATAATACTTTGGAGTGTCGCAAATGAAACGAGACCATCTAATTCCAGAAATAAAGTTTTGACCGACTTGATTAATTTAGCGAGAACTCTTGATAATTCACGATTAATTACAACTGCATTTAACAATCTGCAATATGATAAAGAGAAGACTGATATAAGTTTGAATGATACTTTAATAAACATGTTGGATGTAGTTGGTATAAACGAATACCTTTGGTGGTACACGCGCTGTCATGACAATATAAACTCAATAAAATTTAATGTGGCTGCAAATAAACCTTTAATCATTTCAGAATTTGGGGGAGAAGCAGTTTATGGACAATCGGGGAAGGCCGACGAAGCGCATTCCTGGAGTGAAGAATATCAAGAAGCCCTGTACAAAAAACAAGTAGGAATGTTTAAAAACATACCCAACTTACGAGGTGTCAGCCCCTGGGTTCTTTTTGATTTTCGTTCTCCATCACGATTAAATACTTTAAATCAAGATGGTTGGAATCGGAAGGGATTGGTCTCTGACAAAGGTCAGCGAAAAAAAGCATGGTATGTAATGCGACAATACTATGACGAATTAGGAAAATAATCTTTTTTAAAATTTTCCGCAAAGTATGCAGTTTTGAGTGAAAATTTATTAAACGCATTTGAGTGAAATTAGGAAAAAACTTTTAAATATTTTATCCATGAAAAGAATTTTCAATATCATTTTTTTACTCGTCAT
>CAIQOG010000224.1 GCA_903873355.1 uncultured Bacteroidales bacterium | reverse complement strand
AGTAATTTATAAAACTTCAACAACTTTTAAAATTATCGATATTTCAATGATGAGAATAAAAGCTAACGCTTTGCTAATATGTAATGCCGCTGTCGCTACAGCGGACGAGTTGTTTTAATGAATTGCAAATATAAATAGATTTTCACAATTACATGTCTTGTTATAATATTACTTTATCTTTTTCTTGTATTTTGTATGGTTTACCAGCTTTGAGATAGTTTTTCAACCTCCGATTGTGAAAACACCCGTTTGTTTTCAATATCTTTGTTTGCCTGCATTGCCCTGTTCTCAAGTTCTTGTTTACTTAGTTTTTTATAGGCAGGTCGGTGCATAGCTTTACTAATCAACTCTTCAATTTGAGAAAAAACACTGTCATCGTTGAGAATGATTAGCTGTTCAATTATTTTGAGTTTTGTTTCCTGCGAAGTAGAGTGTATCATAATTGTAAAGAGTTTTGGTTGTTTATAAAATTATTCGAATCACAAATCAGAGTTTTTCTTTTCTGTAATACCGCTGTCGCTACAGCGGACGAGTTATTATTATGAATTGCAAATATATTGATAGAATTTCACATTTGCAAGTTAAATCTTAAAATTCTTCTTCAGTTATAAATCCGATTTTCTTTCGGGGTTTTGAAATTAATTTTTGGTCGGTATGCAATTCGGCTAAGGTCTGATTTATCAACTCCATCTGCATACGGGTATCTTCGTTTATGTCGTTATAATCTGCAAATACATCTTCGATATAGGCTTTAAGTTCACTAAATTCAGTTTGGAGTTGGGTAAGTTCATTCGCAGGTTTGCTAATGAGCGATTGACGAATAGCTACAAAAAGCTCTAACAATTCCTATATTAACTTGAATCGCAGTTTCGCTCTTTAATACACTTGCAAGCATAGCAACACCCTGTTCGGTAAATGCAAATGGTGCATACCTAATTCCGCCCCAACTTGAGGTCGCAAATTGCGTCCTCAAGATTTTCCTTACATCGTCATTGAGTTCAAACATAAAATCGTTTGGGAAACGTAAAATGTTTCGACGAACAGCCTCTTTAAGTCGTTTTGTTTCAATTACATAAAGTTCAGCTAAATCAAAATCCAGCATTACTTTCTGATTTCTGATGGTATAAATCTTATTTTGGATAATGGAAGGTTGGAGTTGTGAATTTTCATTCATAAATGAATCAATAATTTGGGTTGAAATAAAAGCAAACGCTTTGCAATATGTAATGCCACTGTCGCTTCAGCGGGCGAGTTGATTTAATGAGTTGCAAATATAAAGATATTTTCACAAAACAGCACTTTGTTATATAACTATTTTTCACTATATTTTTATTGACGGTTTAGCTTTCGCTGATTTTCAATTCGCTTGAAGCGAAGACCTCATTGGTCAATATAACAAAAAAAAGATAACCCGTTTCCGAATTACCCTTTGTCTATAGATTCAATCTTAATATCTTTTCTTGTAACCTCCACTAGAGCTTCTGCGATCGCGGTCGCCACCGCCTGAAGGACGGCTGTTTCTGTCGCCCAATTCACGGTTGCGCCATGGTTTGTCGCCACCGCCTGAGCTTGCTGCAGGACGTGCAGGACGATCGCCACGATCACTGCTTCTGTCGCCACCACGATAGCCACCGCCACCTGAGCGGGATTCGCCACCACCATACGCACCACGTGAACGATATTCCGGTTTGCGACTACCACCGCCTTCGAATGTTTTGCTTCCTTTGGCCTCTGATACCTGATAATCAGTTTCACCGGCAAAAGCAAGTACTACTTTTTCAACCTGATCCGAGAATACATCAAAGAAGGTGAATTTATTGGTTACTTCAATTGAACCAATGCTGATAGATTTGTCACCGGTTACGTCGTTGATAATGCCCAGAAAACGTTTCGGGTCAATGCCTTCACGCTCACCCACGTTCATTTTCAGACGAACACGGTTGCCTGTTCGGCTTCCACGTTCAGCGCGGTCGCCTCTTTCCGGACGGTCGCTACGTTCTCCACGATCTCCGCGTTCAGGTCTGTCACCACGATCGCCACGTTCTCTTACGTGTTCGTGATAATTCAAATCTTCTGCATCTTTATAATAATCGAGGAATCGGTTAAACTCAATCGAAACAAAGCGTTTCAGGATTTCTTCTTTCGTCAATCCTTCCAACTGTTTCATTATCTGAGGAATATATGGTGCAATCTGTTCTTCGCTCACTTCCACATTTTGCATGCGGTCAATCATAAAGAACAACTGTTTTTTACACACTTCCAGTCCGTTCGGAATTTGTTGTTGTTCAAAAGTCTTACGGAGCATGCGCTCAATATCCTTGATTTTGAACTTTTCCTTGGAGTGAATGATGGAAACCGCAACGCCTTTTTTGTTGGCACGACCGGTACGACCGCTACGGTGCGTATAAATTTCCACATCATCAGGTAAATTGTAGTTGATAACGTGTGTGAGATCACTTACGTCCAGTCCACGTGCAGCCACATCGGTAGCCACCAGCAACTGAATATTACGGATACGGAATTTCTGCATCACCGTATCGCGCTGTGCCTGCGAAAGGTCACCGTGCAATGCATCGGCATTGTAACCGTCGTGCATCAATTTATCAGCCACCTCTTTGGTTTCCTGACGGGTACGACAGAATACAATACCGTAAATATCAGGATTCAAGTCTACAATGCGTTTCAACACCATGTAGCGTTGTTTGGCCTGTGATATATAATAGATATGTTCTACGTTTTCAGCTCCCGAGTTCTTAGTTCCAACGGTAATTTCCTCGAAATTCTTCATATAGCGTTTGGCTATATTAGCAATTTCCTTAGGCATGGTAGCCGAGAAAAGCATGGTACGACGGGTATCAGGCGTGCGTTCCAAAATGGTTTCAATATCTTCCTTGAAACCCATGTTCAGCATTTCGTCCGCTTCGTCAAGTACCAGAAAGTCAATGCTTCCGAGTTCAATTTTACCGCGTTCAATCAGGTCAATCAATCGACCCGGAGTAGCCACGATAATTTGTGGAGGCGTATCCAATTGGCGCAGCTGGGTACGAATGTCTTCGCCACCATACACCGGTACAATGCGCATTCCACGCATGTTTTTGGAGTAACCTTTCAGGTCGTTGGCAATTTGAATACACAATTCGCGGGTTGGAGCAAGTACGAGGGCTTGAACCTGTTTGCGATTGGAATCAATCAGGTTTAATACAGGCAGCCCGAAAGCTGCAGTTTTTCCGGTTCCGGTTTGAGCCAATGCCACTAAATCGGCAGTTTTCTCCAACATAAACGGGATGGCTTGTGCTTGTACGGGCATAGGTTGCTCGTAGCCAAGTTCTTCGATGGCCGATAAAATATCGTCCTTCAAATTCAATTCTCTAAATGTCATTTGTTTGTTTTTAGCACACGTCTTTGAGTATATATCCGTCGAATTTTTCATTCTCTAATGAAAACGTGTACCATTTTGGTAAGCATACTGCAAATATAAAGCAGTGAAATTCGGATAGTTACTCACAACGCGCAGTTGTTTTTAAATCGGGTGCAAAGGTAGTGATAATAATTGGAATAAGAACTATAGCGGATAAATGTCTTTTTGAGGGAGAAATTGTACTGAACGGAGCTGGTTAAAACCATGTATTTAAACTATTGTTCACAAATTGACTTATAAACCAATAGGGGTTTCACCCCTAAAACCCCACTTCATTTTTTGGCTTGAACCAAAAAACGAAGCAAAAAAGTTCAAGACTGCGCCCGCTTCACTTGAAAAATTAGTCGTTTGTAGGCTGAAAACTTTTAAACTCGCCACGACGAAATACGTCGGTACTCAAACAGAAAAGTTTTCTACGCCAACTTCACTCCATTTTTCGGCTCACCGGACGAGGTCGCTCTTTATCGAGCTGAGCATAAACAAATATGTTATTTTCTAAGATTGAATTCTTTGTTTAATTATACAGGAATGAATTTACCCTATTTTCAGCGAAGTCATGGTTAACGAGCCCATTACTGCCTTATCGTTGAAGAATGAAACTTCTTCATCATCCGCTTTCAAAGCCAATGCATACAGCAATGGCAAAAAATGATCGGGCGTGGGAACTGCCAGTTGCACTGAACTCCCTAACGATTTATAATCAATCAACGCTTTGTGGTCATTCTTCAGAATCAGTTTCTTCACCAACTCATTAGCTTCGATCGCCCAGTCGTGACCATATTCTTCATTATCGGCTTTGTCCCAGGCAACGTGGCGAAGGTTATGCACAATGTTTCCACTGCCCACAATCATCACGCCTTTTTCGCGAAACGCGGCCAATTCTTTGGCCAGTTCGTAATGTTGCTGTGGTGTTTTATTATAATCCAAACTCAACTGAATGATGGGAATATCGGCTTTGGGGTAAATACGGCGGATTACACTCCATGTTCCGTGGTCGAGTCCCCATTTTTTGTCTGCAATTACCGGTGTTCCTTTGATAGTTTCTATGGCTTCCTTTGCCAGTTCTGGATTTCCCGGTGCCGGATATTGCACAGCGTATAACTCCTGCGGAAAACCGCCAAAATCGTGAATGGTCTGTGGATGTTGCATAGCTGTCACCTGCGTTCCACGGGTTTCCCAATGGGCAGAAACGGCAATAATGGCCTTTGGTTTTGGAAGTTCCTCTTCTAACCTTCTCCATGTTTGCACAAACTCGTTTTCCTCAATGGCATACATCAGACTTCCGTGTCCGACAAACAGCACAGGCATACGGGTTGGAGTTATATTCATTTGTTTATTTTGTAATAATAAATGCTGACGCAGATTATTTTTCGCTCATCGTTTTCAATCGCGAAAGTCCTAAATCCCAGTCTTTGCCCATAGTTTTTTCCATGTTCATAAATAAAATCATTAGGTTGAACGGATAAGGCATACTCCCAGTCATTCCCCAGGTAGCTTTGGTGGTATTTCCATCGGCTACAAGTTTTACATAACCTTTTCCATGACTTTCGTGTGGTGTCATAAAATCGAGGCTTGTTTCGAATAAAGTTGGCTTTTGAACATTTGTAATTGTCTGGCTACCAATTCCAACTACCTTACCATCCCAACTTTGTTTTGCTCCAACAGTTCCATCTATACCGGTAAGTTCCTTTTTCATATTGGGGTCATGATCATTCCACGGACTCCATTTATCCATTGCCGTTAAACTGCCTGTGTTAGGCCATACAGAATCAATTGGTGCATTAATGACAACTGTTTTTTCGTAAATGAATTGCTTTGGTACAAATAGTGCAACAATTAATACAAGTGCAATAATTGAAGCCAGAACAATTCCGATAATTTTAAGTGCTTTCATTTTTCTTTGTTTTTAAATTATTAGTTGGATCAAAATTAGTATTGAAACATTTTAAATTCCCGAAAAGTTTAAAGATCAGTTATTCTGATTGCAAAAATTGCAATTTTTGGAAAATAACTTACTTTCAGTTTTAATAATTGTGCCGTTTCGTGTATCTTTGTCGGTCTTAAATTTTAGAGAATGGCATTAATAAAATCGGTACGTGGTTTTGATCCGCAATTTGGAAAAGATTGTTATTTGGCTGAAAATGCAACTGTTGTGGGCGATGTAATTATGGGCGACGCTTGCAGTGTGTGGTTTAATGCTGTGCTGCGTGGCGATGTAAATTCAATCCGCATTGGCAATCACGTCAACATACAGGATGGTTCGGTGTTGCATACACTTTACGAAAAATCGGTTGTCGAAATCGGCGATTACGTTTCAATCGGTCATAATGTAACAGTACATGGTGCAAAAATTAATAATTACGCATTGATTGGCATGGGTGCAACCCTGCTCGATTATGCCGAAGTGGGCGAAGGTGCTATTGTGGCTGCCGGTGCACTGGTATTGAGCAATACAAAAATTCCACCCTTTACTTTGTGGGCTGGTGTTCCTGCAAAATTTGTAAAGAATGTTGAACCTGAACAATCAAATGAAATGAACCGCAAAATTGCACATCAATATGCCATGTATGCAGGCTGGTTTAAAGAAGAAGAGAATAGTGAGCAGTAGGCAGTGGCAGTAGGCAGTAAAATCGTGAGTAGGATTTTCAGGTTACGTCTTTAACATCTCGTCAAGCATCATAACTTTATCTACTTTATGTTTATTGTATTGCTGAACCACTGTGCAGCATTCGGTATAAGCATCGTGTTCGAAGAAAAGAATCTGACCTTTTTCGGCAGCTTCGTCGAGCAGAATTTTCTTTTCTGCCATGGCAGAAATCGGCAAAATATCGTACGATGAAATCCATGCTAACGGCACATTAGCTGCCAACGGTATCACATCGCCTACATAAATCAATGTTTTTCCTTCAAAATTAATATAGCTCACCAATTGTCCTGCCGTGTGTCCGTTGTAAATCCTGACTTCCACTTCAGGACAAACAAACTGATTTTCAGTCACCAGCATTAATTTTCCGGCAGCCTCAATCGGCACCATATTTTCGCTGAAATAAGAATCACCCTCGCGAACATTGGGATTCAGAAAGTTCTGCCATTGAGTTTCTCCAACCCAGTGTGTGGCATTCGGAAATACCAATTCAACATTTGTTTTGTCAGCATTATATTTGGTAGCTCCACCGCAATGATCAAAATGAAGGTGAGTGAATATCACATCGGTTATATCGTCACAGGAATAACCTGATTTTTCCAATTCATTATCAAAGTTTATAACTCCTTTAAATCCATAATATTTAAGATATTCAAGTTGTTTATCACCTGTTCCTGCATCAATCAAAATGCATTTTTCACCTGTATCTATCAAAAGGCAGCGCATGGTTATAGTGCAATAATTATCTTTATCACAGGGATAACGTTTTTGCCACACTTTTTTCGGAACTACTCCAAAGGCCGCACCACCATCCACATGAAAAGTCCCGGCTTCAATTTTGAATAATCTCATTTTCTTCTGAGTTTAAAAGTGGAAAGTTTATAAAGTTTGTAAAGTTGAAAGTCATAACACCCTATGCTTTATGAACTTATTAAACTTTTTAGTACATTTGCGCTTCAAGTCTGAAATTTCGGGCAAAAATAGCTAAAAACTTTCAACTATCAGGTGTATGCAACGAGTTCATTTTATAGCCATTGGTGGTGAAGCCATGCATAACATGGCTATTGCCATTAGCAAAAAGCCTACATTTTTGGTTACCTGCTCTGATATGGAATTCAACGAGCTTACACGTATCAAACTGGAAGTCAATGGTTTGTTACCTGACAAAACCGGCTGGTTTCCAGATAGAATTCACAAAGGTCTGACAGCTGTTATACTTGGTATGAATGTCACAGAAGATAATCCGGAACTGAAACGTGCAAAGGAACTTAAACTGAACATTTATTCCTTTCCCGACTTTCTCTTTCAGCAAACACGCAGTAAAACAAGAATTGTAGTGGCCGGAAGTCATGGAAAAGCCACAACGGTAGCGATAATATTATTTGTTCTGAAAAAACTGAAAGTCGAAGCCGATTACCTGATCTCAAAGCCTTTTGAAGGTTTTGAAAACATTGTCAAACTGACGTATGATTCGCGTATTGCTGTATTCGAAGGAGATGAACAAGCGACTTCTTCAATAGATCTCCGCCCAAAATTTCATTTATACAAACCTCATATTGCAGTTATTACAGGCATTGATACTGAAAAAAAACCGGAAGAAACAACCATTGAAAAATACGTGGAACAATTTCGAAAATTCACTGATTTAATGGAAGTTCAGGGCAGATTGATCTATTTTGATGGAGATAAATACTTGTCAGAAATAACTTCTAAGCTCAGACGCGATATTGTGGCATTTCCTTATAAAACGCATGAACATATAATTAATAACGGTGTAACGTACCTGAAAACTAAAAAGGACAGTATTCCTTTAAAGATTTCGGGAGATTTCAATTTGCAAAATATTAATGCTGCCCGGCTTGCCTGTCGGCAATTAGGCATTTATGAAGAACAATTTTATTCTGTAATTTCTGAATTTCAGGGTGTTTAATCCTGATACCAATTCAGATTAGCTGATTTATATACAAATGACTGAAAAACAAATACAACTTGACAAGCGATACATGCGTATGGCACGTATCTGGGCTGAGAATTCGTATTGCGAAAGACGCAAAGTTGGCGCGTTACTGGTGAAAAATAAAATGATAATATCCGATGGCTATAACGGAACGCCTTCAGGTTTCGAGAATAAATGTGAAGACGAAAACAATGTATCCAAACCTTATGTTTTACATGCCGAAGCAAATGCAATAAGTAAAGTAGCTCGCTCGCATAACAGCAGCGATAACGCAACTCTTTATGTTACAGCTTCTCCATGCATCGAATGTGCGAAACTCATCATCCAGGCCGGAATAAAACGGGTGGTATATGGCGAACAATATCGCATTATGGATGGTGTTGAACTACTCCAACGAGCCAATATCGACGTGGTTTTTTTAGACAAAGAATAAAATCTACAATAATATAAAGTATTAAAAATGAACAAAAGAAATTTAGTATTAGTCCTGATTATTTTAGTATCAATCCTATGTGGTATAATGATTGGTAACCTATTGTCTAACAAAGCAAATGGTTCAGGATTGACGGGAATGATTTCACACAGTAAAGTTAACGAATTGCTTTCAATCATCAATACGCAATATGTTGACACCGTGAATATTAAACAAACTACTGAGGAGGTAATGACGGACATTGCTTCCAAACTTGACCCCCATTCTGTTTATATTCCTGCAGCCGATCTGGCTGATGTAAACAGCGAACTTGAGGGAAGTTTTAGTGGTATTGGAGTACAATTCAACATACAAAACGACACAATAATGATTGTGGCTGTAATCAGCGGCGGACCTTCGGAAAAAGTAGGGTTGCTTGCCGGCGACCGCATAATACAGGTAAATGATACGGCGTTTGTGGGAAAAAAGATTACCAATGAAAAAGTGATGAAGAAACTTCGCGGGAAAGCGAAAAGCAAAGTGAAACTTGGCATAAAACGACGTGGAACGCACGAAATTCTTCATTATAGTATTACCCGTGGTCAGATACCTGTTAATTCTGTTGATATAGCCTACATGATTGAACCGGGCATTGGTTTTATCAAAGTTAGCAAATTTGCCGATACAACTTATTCTGAATTCCTTGATGCTATTGCAAAACTCCGCAATCAGGGGGCAAAAAAATATATTATCGACCTGCGCGAAAACAGCGGTGGATACATGGAGCAAGCTATCAACATGGTGAATGAATTCCTTCCTGCAGGCCGCATGATAGTATATTCAGAAGGCAAAGCTTATCCCCGTTCAGAAGCTAAATCGGATGGAAAAGGAAGTTGTATTAATCTGCCATTAGCAGTTTTGATTGACGAATTTTCAGCTTCTGCCAGCGAAATTTTCTCAGGCGCTATTCAGGACAATGATCGTGGAGCTATAATTGGTCGTCGCTCTTTTGGAAAAGGATTGGTTCAACAACAGATGAAATTGTCTGATAATTCAGCCATCCGACTTACTGTTGCGCGTTATTATACTCCATCGGGCAGAAGTATTCAAAAACCTTACATACGCGGAAAAGCCGAGGATTATGAAATGGATATTCTGAATCGCTTCAAACATGGTGAGTTGGATAGCAAAGACAGTATTCACGTTACAAAAACACTGAAATACAAAACAGTAGGTGGTCGTACTGTTTATGGAGGTGGTGGAATTATGCCTGATATCTTTGTATCGCGCGACACATCGGAATATACACCATATTTAAGCAAAGTAATTAATTACGGTTACCTGTATCAGTTTGCATTTGCTTATACCGACAAAAACCGCGACAAACTAAAATCCTATAAAACAGGGAATTTAATGTCGGATTATCTTGACAAACAAAACATACTGGCTGATTTCACATCGTTTGCGTCATCAAAAGGTGTTACTCCAAATCCACGAGAAATCAATATCTCAAAACATTATCTTCTGCTTCAGTTGAAAGCATACATTTGCAGGAATATGCTCGGCGATACGGGTTTCTATCCTTTGCTTTACAAAGAAGACAAGACCGTTAAAACAGCACTCGAAAATCTCAGAAAAAAGTAAAAAAAAGTGAGGCAGTTTAAAACTGCCTCACTTTTTTTTGTATCTAATCAGAATTTCAACTTTCTACCAGTTTATTTGAAATTGCATAATGAGTAAGTTCTACATTACTCTTGATATTTAATTTTTCAAATATACGAACTCTGTAGGTAAAAACTGTGCTGATACTTAGTTTTAATTCTTCAGCAATATCTTTCACCTTTTTGCCTTTTACAAGCATAATCATTATTTCCTGTTCCCTGTGCGACAAGGATTCATGGGGCAATTGATTTTTATCAGGCATATAGTCGAAAGCAAGTTGCTCCGCTAAAGTAGAACTCAAATATCTACCTTTAGTATATACTTTCCGTAAAGCATTCACCAACTCATCCAGAGCGGTATCTTTACAAAGATAACCTGAAGCACCGGCTTTTAGAGTGCGTAAAGCAAATTTATCTTCCGGATGGATACTTAGAACAAGAATGTGAATATTAGGTCTTAGAGTCTTAACATCGGATACTAATTCCAAACCACTTCTTCCGGGCATGTTCATATCCAAAATTATAATATCACAATCAATATTCTTGATATCTTCCAGCAGTTCATCTCCACTCTGCGCTTCTCCGGTAACAACTAAATCAGATTCTTCTTTCAAAATCTTTTTTAATCCTTCACGAATTATCTCATGATCGTCTACAATAAATATTTTTATCATATTTCAAATTTTTAAATCATTATGAAATTCCGGGAAAAAACTAACTCTATTATTACTGATATTAATCTATTTAAAACATCTTTGTATCGAAAATGTTTTCAAAATATCATAAAACATTGGATATTTGATGCAAATATAATAATAATTTACTAACTGTTGCAATAGTGTTAAGGTCTGAAATGAAAATTTTGCAAAATAAATTAATATTTTTTTGATGCATCAACCAGAATACCAGTATTTATCGTATTATTCCAAAAACAATTGCTTTTTCTTCTTAAACAATTTAACGTTAAATCATATTGTTTTCAAAAGCGTAATGCGTTAATTGAACGTTGTTTTTTAAGCGTAATTTCTCTAAAACTTTCCGTCGGTACTGAGCTACTGAAGTTATACTTAACGTAAGTTCTTTTGCAATATCTTTATTTTCTTTTCCACCGGCAATCAACAACATTATTTTACCCTCCAGACTGGTTAAACTTCTTTGCACCCTGTCATTATCAGCATTCGTTTCGAAAGCCAATTGTTCGGCTAATGACATACTCATGTATCGTTTTTTAGACTGAACTCTCCGAATGGCAGTAACCAACTCAGTCAGAGCAGAATCTTTATTTAAATACCCTAAAGCACCTCTTCTGAAAGCCGGTATGGCATATTTTTTTTCGGGACAAATGCTTAAAACAAGTATCTGAGTTTTGGGTTTTTTCTTCTTTATATCAGCAATTAAATCTATTCCGTTTCTATCCGGAAGGTTTAAATCGAGCAACACTATGTCACAATCAATCTCTGAAATCAATTTAAGTGCTTGTGTCCCGTTATCGGCTTCAGCTACCACTTCCATATCCGTTTCGCTGTTTAAAATTCTTTTTAAACCTTCACGTAAAATTTCATGATCATCGACGATTAAAAGCTTTATCATTTTTCAGTTTCGTTTTGCAGGTTATTATTCATTAAATCATTAATGTATGGCATCGTAATGGTAATTGTCGTACCACCACCTTTAGTCGAATTTATTCTTAGCTCTCCTTCCAGTAGAGATACACGTTCCCGGATTCCTATTAAACCAAAAGTATCAGGAGATTTTTGTTCATCATGTTCAAAACCAATTCCGTCATCCTCTATTTTCAACAACAATTTGTCTTCTATTTGTTGCAGAAGCACCGAAGCCTGGCTTGCTCTGGCATGCTTTGCCACATTGTTTAATGCTTCCTGAACTATTCTGAACAAAGCAACCGACTGATCAGGATTAAGTGTTAGATCAGGCATCTGATTTTCAAACACACATTTAATTTTATGTCTTTGTTGGAAGTGATTAAGATGTTGCTTCACAGTATCAGTAAATCCAACCATATCAAGCACTTCAGGTCTTAAATCAGTCATAATCCTACGAGCAGAAATAAGTGTATTATTGACTATTTCAGTCAAATCATCAAATTGTGTTTTAACATCACTATAATTCTTCGAATCTACCACACTCAACATGTTTTGCTTCAACAATCCTAAATCAATTTTCATTGCTATCAGAATCTGAGCTAAATCATCATGAATTTCTCTGGCCAGCATAATTCTTTCTTCTTCACGCACATTTTGCAAATGCGCTGCAAATTTTTTCAATTCATCCTGGGATTCTTTCAGTGTATCTTTGGCAGTCATCTGCAAAGTTATATCCTGAATGGTTCCAATCATTTTAGAGATTCTACCATTTCGATCAAATATTAACTCACCTAAAGCATGAACCCAACGTTCAGTAGAATCATTTTTTCGGATGATTTTAAACTCAATATCACATCGTTTCTTATCTAAAATAATTTCTTTGGAAAAATACTGCATAACCGTTTTTTTCCAGTCCGGATGAATTATTGAAACATAATCTGATGCTAAATTACCGTGTTTTGAATCAAGTCCCAGAATATCATCCAACATTTCAGAACCTTCAATCAATCCGTGTTTGATATCAATGGAATAGGTCCCAAGTTTGGCAATCAATTGAGTTTGCGATAAAAATTTCTCATCTTCCTTTAACTTATCTGCATTCCTTTTCTGGGCAGTAATATCATCGAAACTGATTACAATCTGAGTTAATTCATCCGAAGAATTAAAAACCGGGAAGCCATTAACGTTTACCCATGTAATCTCACCTTGTTTTGTACAGCAAATTCCGGAAACCTGATCTTTAAAAGGTTTTTTGGATTGTACAATTCGGTTTACAGGGTACACATCCAGAGGTAAGGGATTTTCGTTTTCGTCAACAAACTTCCATTCGGGATCAATAGCTTTCAAACCCTGCATCTGTTCGGTGCTTAGCCCTAACAATTCAGATGCTTTTGGGTTATTTAAAATAATAGACGTGTCGGCTGCATGAACTACAATACCTGAATTCAGATGATTAATCAGATTTCGGTATTTGACTTCACCTTCCCTGATAGTTTCTTCAACATTATACTTCTGAGTTACATCCGAGAACACTAAAACGACCCCACAAATTGTACCTAATTTGTTTTTTATCGGGGCTGCACTGTCTGTAATATGAATTTTTTGACCTGATTTGGTAAGTAATTCTGTCTCACTACCTAAATTTATAATTTTTCCGGTGAGTAAAACTTGTTCAATTGGCGATTCAATTGGCAAATTAGTGATTGAATTTGACAATTTGAATATGTCATTAAATGGTTTTCCAAACGCTTCGGCTATAGTCCAACCGGTTATTAATTCGGCAACCGAATTCATGCTGACAATATTGCCAGTTCTATCAGTCGAAATAACAGCATCTCCTATTGAATCCAACAATAGAGATATAGATTCTTCTCTTTCTGACAGAAACTTGTTTATTTCCTTCTTTTCTTCTAAATTTTTCTTCAGGAGATAATTCTGGTAGCCTTCTTCACATACCTGATTTACAAAGGTATCAAGCATTTTAACTACATCCTTAAACCGTTCGAGCGACATTAACGGAATGTTTTTCAATGCATCCCTGTACTTACTTCTATCTATTCCGGCTTCTTCGGCGTAATTAATTATTCTCAAAAGGTCTACACTTTCCGACCGCACCTGTCCTAACAGCCAATTGGCAACATGTTTTCCTTTTATTCTGATTTCAATATTTGCATCCCACAAACCAAAATTAAGACATTGCTTAATTACAATTCCTTTAGGATCGAACGAACCAAAATAAACATCCGCTTTTTTACAATATGCATTTCCCGATTCAGTTGTATTAAACAGATTGCATATTTGACAGAAGCTATTAACATGAGCAATAGGAGTTCCATCAAGATAGGTTATCAACGAAGCTACTCCTGTAGCATTCGTAAACAAATCCTGCATCCGTTGAATTTCATCTTGTTTGAAAATATCTGTAAATCTGATATTCTCTTCAACGTTCGATTTAATATGTTCTAAATCATTTGTCATTATCGTGCGTAACCATTAAATGGTTTGATTCAATTTTTTTTGAAATAATGTATTTTCAACTGATAAACATTTATTACTTAAAAATACTATATTTCAATATCATATATTTCAGAAAACGTTATTCTGTATGCGTATTTGTAACAACGGTCAAAAGTAATCATTTGTTTTTAAAGTGTTGATATATAGGCATTTGTAGCATTTTTGTTTTTTTCGTTATAGTATTTGCTACAAACCGACTATCTAATGATTTTATGTTAAACAAGCACATCTTCATACGGAAATGAATAAACATGTAGTTCGGTTTTCAACTCCATGTATATCAATCTGAAAATGAATATTTATTATTTATAACAAATTTAATTTTTGTAGCATGTAATACTACATCTAATAGAATATACTCTGAATAAAAGTCCTTAAGTTATGTTTATTTTGCGGTTTTATTAAGATTTAAACCAAATATATTTATATTTCATTAACTTACATAAACTATATATAACTATTTGGATTTAGCTACTTTCTTAAATGGAACGGATACTTTAATGACAGTCCCTACATTTGGAGCTGAATCAATCTCCAGATTTCCCTTCAAAAGAAAGACCCTTTCTTTCATTCCTAACAGTCCATAAGAATCTGCCTTTTTCGGATCTTTCAAATTAAACCCGACTCCATTATCTTTAATTTCGAGCACAATATCCTTGTCTTGTTTTTCGAGTTTAATTCTCACTTCTGAGGCTCTGGCATGCTTTGCAATATTATTTAACGATTCCTGGACGATACGATACATTGCAACAGACTGCTCGGATGTCAATTGAATTCCCTTTACTTTTTTGCTGAATACACATTTTATTCTGTAACGTTCCTGGAAACTCTTCAAGTGCTGAGTTACAGTATCTGTAAATCCCAATAAATCAAGAACATCCGGTCTTAAGTCGGTCATAATTCTTCGTGCCGATTTAAGCGTATTATCAACATGCATTTGAAGTTCAATAAAACTCTGTTCAGCAGTTTTATGTTGAACTTCATCCGAAATATTCTTTAAAACCCGTTGTTTCAGCAAACCAATATCAATCTTCATTGCAATCAGGATTTGCCCTAAATCATCGTGAATTTCGCGTGCAAGGATATTTCTTTCATTTTCACGCACTACCTGTAGGTGTGAAGCAAAATCTGTTAGCTCTTCTTTCGATTGTTTTAGTGCAGATTCAGCTACTTTCTTTTCGGTAATATCAATATTAAATCCGGCAATACCCATCACATTGTCATTGTCTTTTATTGGGAAAACGATTTGTTGAAAGGTTTTTCTCTCATTCTTATGAACGAACTCATATTCCTGTTCTATAATTTCGCCACTTAAAGCACGATCATTTAATTTTTTAACCTGAGCAAGAGTTAAATCATCTAACCGATCCTCTTCTTGTAAATTCGTTCCAACTATTGAACCGAAATGATCTACCAGTTTTTTGTTTTCAAGAATACCGGTGTAATTGATATCCCTGGCCCATATTTCAAAAGGTGAATTATCAATAAACGAACGAAGCAAAGCTTCACTTTTCTGCAAAGCATCTTCTGTTTGTTTTCGTTGACTTATATCAATCAAACACAAAAGAATACGTTTAGTGTCATTGGTTTTTATCAGGGATGTAGATCCGAGTAAAGACACAGAACGACGCACTCCATCTATTTCAATTACAGAGTGATATTCTACATTACTATGACCTTTTCCGGTTTTGTAAGTACTTGCTAAAGCACTATTCAGGGAACAACTGCCACATCTCTTGCTGTGTCCACAGCCACGTGGGTCATCAAATGAATTTGAACAGCCAAAAACAATATTCCGCACCCCGTTTTCAATGACATCATTTGTCAGTTTATTAAAGGTTTTATAGGCCTCATTCGCAAAAATAACATGATGATCTTCATCCAACACACACATGATTACCGGTGCATTTTCGTAAATTGTTTGTAATTCCTGACGACTTTGCTCCAATGCTGTTTCAATTATCTTCCGTTCGGTAATATCATGACCAACAAATTGAATGGCGGGTTTTCCATCAAAGTTAATTAACATAGTCTTGGTTTCAACATCTACAGCTGAACCATCCAAGCGCATATATACTTCCTCAACAGGATGTAAAATAGTATTTACAGGCGATTGTGTAACTAATTTCATTCTTTCCAAAATTGCTTGAGCATTGTCTGGATGAATGAATTCTATAATGTTTCTTCCTAAGACTTCACGTTTATCTTTAGCACCAATCAATTTTAACGCATTATTATTAATATAAACACATTTGTTTTCGATATAAATTGTTATACCCTCAGGTGAATTATCCATTAATTCACGGTATTTAACTTCGCTTGCAGTCAATGCAACAGCGTTCAACTGTCGTTCTGTTTCTGATTCAATGGCTTCAACGGCATGTGAGATATTGCGGCTTATATCCTGTAACAGAGTTTGTTCATCAAAATTGAAATAGTTTTTTTCAGTTGCATAGAGAGTAAAAATTGCAAATGGTTTATTATTTTTAAATATAGGAGCTGAAAAAGATGAAAGATACCCTCGTTTAAGAGCTTCATCTCTCCATGGTAACATTAATGGATCGTTTTCGATATCATTGCAAATCACCACTCTTTTTTCGAGAAATGCGATTCCGGTTGGACCTTTGCCGGTGCTGCCTTTCCCGGGATAAATATTTAAATTTTCAATGTAATTTTCATTATAACCGGCATGATTCGATGGTTTTAATAATTTTTCTGTCTCATCATAAATTCCTACCCAACTCATTCTTAACTGACCATACTGAATAGCAACATCGCAGATTGTCTGGAATAATTCGTAAAAACTATTTGAGACTACAATAGCGTGGTTAATCTGACTTTGAAACGAGTACAATCGGGCAATACGAACTATTTTTGATTCCTGATTTTTTTGCTCGGTAGTATCTACAATGATTCCCCTGAGTCCGACACGATGATTTTCTCTAACCACATGAGTTGCATAAATTGAAACGGGTAAAAGACTGCCATCTTTCCGAATCATTTTATACTCATTATCTGGAATTTTAATATCTTTAAAACTCCCTTCAATATTCATTAATAACTTTGGTTTGTCTTCCGGAACAAAAAAATCAAAGCAACTTTTTCCAACCAGGTTATCGCTGATTTCGTCAAAGCCACCAATCTGATAGGCACGTTTATTGATATACGTTAAATTGCCCGACATGTCCGTTTCAAAAACTATCTGCGGCAACAGATTGGTCATTTCACGGAATTTTTCTTCGCTGTCCCGAAGTTTATTTTCTGCTTGTTTTCTGTCAGTAATATCAGTTATAATAACCTGACCGGCCGGCTTTCCGTTATAAGTGGTTGCACCGGCTGTCACCTCTGCCAAAAATACACTTCCGTCCGCCCTTGTTAATTTCTCTTCAATAGGTGGAACATGTCCTCCTGAAGTGACTTGCATCACCCTTTTTTTTACATCTTCTAAATTTTCGGGATGTACTATTGAAAGGATAGGTATACCAATAATTTCATCCAGATTTTCTACCCCGAATAGTTTCATTCCGGTTTTGTTAATGTAAACAAACTTATCTTCCTGATAAATACAAATACCAATATGTGAATTTTCGACTAATTGCCTGTATTTCAATTCACTTTCGAGTAGTTTATTTGCATTCTGCGTTTCTACCACTTTTATCCAAACCGCATCCATCATTAAGCTTAACTGACTGATATCAGAATCAACGTAATCTGTTTGCTTATTGGCAACACCTACAACAGCTACAATTTTATCATTATCAAAAACCGGAACTGTCAGAAAATTCTTCAACCCCACATGACCTTCAGGATAACCTTTCTTGAGCGGATGAAATGCCCCAAAATCGTTTATTAATATAGGTTTACGCTGTCTCACTGCTTCACCCCATATTCCTGTTTTTTCTAACTTATAAAGGGTTTCGGGATTCATTATTTCACAGTGTGACATCACTTCTTTCGACCACGAGTTAAGTGTAAACTCCTGAGTGGTTTCATCGAAATAATAAATATACCCGATTTTACTATCCGTTAAATTTATAGCTTCTTCAAGCGCATTATCAAGAAATTCCTGAATAGTATCAATTTTGAATTGATTCAATCTCAAAACACATTCCAGTCGACGATTGTCAAGCTGCTTTTGAATTTCAAGTAATTTACGTTCTGTTATATCGGTTACAATAACCTGACCGGCAGGTTTTCCATTGAAAGTTGTACTCAACGCTGCAACTTTGCCATAGAATACCGAACCATCAATCCGTATTAACTTTTCCTCGATTGGAGGCAATTTAACTCCACCCTGTGCCACATGTTTCACCCGCTCAACAACCACATCCAGACTATCGGGATGAACAACTGACATTACAGGTAATCCGATTATATCTTCCGTACTATTTCCACCTAAAATTTCAACTGCAGCCTTATTTGCAAATACAAATTTTCCTTCCTGATAAATTCCAATTCCATTGGGCGAATTTTCTACTAATGAGCGGTACTTTTCTTCACTTTCCAACACTGCCGCTCCGGCTTTTTTACTTTCTGTTACATCGCGGGTTACACCATGAATTCCAATCAAATTATTTTTAGAATCTAAATAGGGTGTTACTTTCAACTCACCGGTTTTTATGCTACCATCTTTACATTTGTAATCGAGAACAGTGGACCAGATAAATTTTTTATCATTCCCTTTATTTAATTTATAATCGTTTAATCCATCATTAAAGCTAATTAATGCTAATTTTGCTGATTCAGGAGTAAAACGTTCCTCAATAGTTTGGTTCAGATATTCTT
>CAIQOG010000223.1 GCA_903873355.1 uncultured Bacteroidales bacterium | reverse complement strand
GGGATTTTATTTGAACCCAAAATGATTATATTTGTAAATTGTTTTTATTCTAAAATAGAATAACTATATCTTTAAAAATTTTAATGTAATGAAAACAAAAATTCAACTGCTGTTATTTTTTTTGGTACTCGTATCATTTTTAAATGCTGAAATAAAAGTAGCTTCCATTTTAGGCGACAATATGGTTTTGCAACGTAACACCGAAGTAAAACTATGGGGCAAAGCATCTCCGAACCAAAAACTCATTATTACTACCGGTTGGAATAAAGTAATAACAACTATATCCTGCTCCGAAAAAGGGGATTGGTTGGTGAAAGTAAAAACAACTGAAGCAGGTGGTCCTTATTCTATTAGCATTAAATCGGGCAGAGAGTCTGTAGTTTTGAGAAATATATTGTTGGGTGAAGTATGGCTGTGTTCTGGTCAATCCAATATGGAGATGCCGGTTACAGGAATGATGAGTCAGCCGGTAAGCGGTTCAAACGATGCACTTGTTGAATCAGCAAACACCGAAATAAGATTATTTTCGGTCAAGAAAAATGCAATTGCAACTCCTCAGGATACTTGTTATGGTTCTTGGTCAGAAGCATCAGCAGAAAGTGTTGCAAAGTTTAGTGCCGTAGGTTATTTTTACGCCAAACTGTTGCAAAGAAGTTTACATGTTCCCGTAGGCATAATCAACTCTAGTTGGGGTGGTTCACGCGTTGAACCATGGATGAATCACGAATCGATTATTAAGTTTCCCGAAGCTTACAAGCGAGCTAATCAAGAAAAAATATACTTTATGCAAAAACCTTCAGCAACGTATAATGGCATGATTGCACCAATTATTAACTACACAATTAAAGGTGCAATCTGGTATCAGGGCGAAGCAAATAGGAACGAATACAACGAATATGCTGCTTTACTGACTGAAATGGTTGCAGGTTGGCGAAAAGATTTTGCAATAGGAGATTTTCCGTTTTATTTTGTTCAAATAGCGCCTTTCAAATATGATAAAAGTATGGATATAGTAGCTGCTTTACAGCGCGATGAACAGCTGAAAGCCATGTCGATTATTCCAAATTCGGGCATGATTTCAACTATTGATTTAGGTGAAGAAAACTGTATACATCCAGCAGAGAAACTCACTGTTGCAAAACGACTTTCGTATTGGGCATTATCTGAAACCTATGGAGTTAAAGGGATTTACTATAAAATGCCGGTCTATAAAAGCATAAGTGTGACCGATAGTGTTGCTGAACTTACATTTGATAATACAGCAAAAGGATTGACCAATATGGGCAAAGAGATTGATTGTTTTGAAATTGCCGGTGCGGATAAAATTTTCTATCCTGCAAAATATACGATTAAAAAGCAAACCACGGTGTTGGTTCAGTCAACACAAGTAAAAACTCCGGTGGCTGTGCGTTATGCATTTAGAAATTTTCCTGTAACCAGAGGTTATTTATACAACACAGCCGGATTGCCTGTACCATCATTCCGAACAGATAACTGGGAATAAATTTTCAATTTTTCAAAAGAGATGGCGGAATTTTTTGCGAACTCTTTATTTAATTTTTAGATAAAATAAACTCATATAGTAAAAGTATCAAGTTAGGTTAAAATAATATGATTTTAGATGGCAGAAAAATTCTATTTTTGTAAACAACGAAAAATGATTTAATATACTGAGAATTTAGCTATTATAAAAAATGAAAATCACAATAAGTATAATTATTGCTTATTTACTATTAGTTGGTTGTCAATCTGCATTTTGTCAAAAAAATAAATACGACCTGGTTATTTATGGTGGCACATCAGCCGGAGTAAGTGCAGCTGTACAAGCATCCCGCATGGGCAAAACGGTGGTACTGCTTGAACCTACCGACAGAATTGGTGGATTAACTACCGGTGGATTAGGACAGACTGATATCGGTAATAAACAGGCAATTGGAGGTATTGCCCGTGAGTTTTATCAAAATGTTAAGAAATTCTACATGCAACCTGAAAACTGGACATGGCAGAAGCGACAAGAGTATCGTGATGGTGGGCAAACAAAAACAGAGTATAACGAAGATGCCATGTGGACTTTTGAACCATCTGCTGCATTGAAGATATTTTACAAAATGTTGAAGCTGGGAAAAAATATTACGTTAATTTGTAACCAACAATTAAACAGAAAATCTGGAGTAAAAAAAACTAATGGTATTATTGCTTCAATTACTATGGAAAGTGGAAAAACATTTTTTGGAAAAATGTTTATTGATGCAACATACGAAGGTGATTTATTGGCTGCTGCAGGAGTGAGTTACACTATTGGAAGAGAGCCAAATAGCTTGTATGGTGAAACGCTGAATGGCGTTCAGGTAAACGATACATGTCGTACATTATTAAATGAAATTTCACTTAATGGGAAAGCTCATAATTTTAAAAAAGGGGTTGATCCATATATTGAAAAAGGAAATCACAAAAGTGGGTTGTTGCCATACATTAATCCAAACAAGCCAGAACCTAATGGAAGTGGCGATAAAAAATTACAGGCATTTTGCTTTAGAATGTGCCTTACCGATGTACCCGAAAACCTTATTCCATTCGAAAAACCCAAGAACTACAACGAACTGAATTATGAACTATTGCTTCGTAATATAGAAGTAGGGGAATTGGCATTTCCTTTGATAAATTCGTCGATGCCTAACCGAAAAACCGATACCAATAACCGCTGTGGATTCTCAACTGATTTTATTGGTCAGAATTATAATTACGTGGAAGCAAGTTATGCTGAACGTAAAAAAATGGATATAGCACATCGCGAATATCAACAAGGTTTTTTATGGACTATGTCAAATAATCCGAGAGTTCCAGAAGCATTACGCAAAGAATTTTCACATTTGGGAATGTGTAAAGACGAATTTCAGAAAGGAAAAGGATGGCAGGAGCAATTGTATATTCGTGAAGGACGACGTATGATAAGCAATTGTGTTATGAATCAATATCATTGCGAAGGATTAAAAAAAGCAGAAGATGCTGTTGGATTGGCTGCTTATGGTATGGATTCACATCATGTGCAGCGATATGTAACACAGGATGGCTTTGTCAAAAATGAAGGGAATATTCAGGCGAATGTAAAATCACCTTATCCGATTAGTTATAAATCAATTGTGCCTAAGCAAAATGAATGCTCAAATCTGTTAGTTCCGGTTTGTTTAAGTTCAACACATATTGCATTTGGTTCAATACGCATGGAACCGGTTTTCATGGTTCTAGGTCAGTCGGCTGCCATCGCTGCATCATTGGCAATTGATGAAAATGTAGCAGTTCAAGATGTAAACTATATTGATTTAAAAGAACAACTATTGAAGTACAAACAACGGTTACAAAACTAAAATACCATTCAATTAACTGATGAAAAAACTTACTCAAATTTTCCCATTACTCGTACTGCTTAGCATTTCAACCAAGAATTCAACTCCAGAAATGATTTGTTTTTCCGAATGGAAGTTTTCGACCAGTGAGAATGTCAGTGCTAAATCGCTTACTATAATAAAATTTAAATAGAATTTTTCATGAAAAAATCTATTCTTACCTTAATCGCAATTAGCTTTTTAGCATTTTCATCTGCAATTGCTTCTGAGAAATTTATTTCTGCTAAAAAATTAATCCATAGAGTTGTACCTCAAATTGAATCAAAAATCGTTATTGATTCCATTGCTTCGTTGAATGACAAGGATGTTTTTGAAATTTCTTCACAGAATGGAAAATTATTATTGGCAGGTTCGTCGCCAGTGGCCGTGGCCTCTGCATTAAACTGGTATTTAAAATATTACTGTCATTGTCAGATTTCGCAGGCAGGAACTAATTTGAATTTACCTTCGAACTTGCCGGTTCTCAAAGAAAAAGTTTGCATTTCAACTCCTTACAAATACAAGTATTTCCTGAATTATTGCACTTTCAATTATACCATGTCGTTTTGGAATTGGGAACAGTGGCAGAAAGAACTGGACTGGATGGCTATGCAAGGAATAAATTTGGTCTTGGCAATTAATGGAACGGAAGAAGTATGGCAAAATACGCTGAAGAAACTCAATTTTTCGGACAAAGAAATTGCCGATTTTATTTCCGGACCGGCATATCAGGCATGGTGGTTGATGGGAAATCTGGAAGGTTGGGGTGGTCCAGTTTCGCAGGAATGGATTAAAAGCCGCACTGAACTTCAAAAAAATATCCTTTCGTATATGCGGGGCATGAAAATGGAACCTGTTTTACAAGGATTCTATGGAATGGTACCCACTAGTTTAAAATCGAAATTTCCAAAAGCCGATATTCGTGAAACAGGCAACTGGTGTGGATATCAGCGTCCCGATTTTGTAATGCCGACCGATTCGATGTTTAATTTCTTTGCACAAACTTATTACACCGAGTTGGAAAAACTGTATGGCAAAGCCAATTTTTATGGTGGCGATCCGTTTCACGAAGGTTCAATTTTGGAAGTGGATTTGAAAACCTGTGGGCATAATATCCAACAATCTATGTTGCAGGCATCGCCCGGTTCAACATGGGTATTACAAGGTTGGATTGGTAATCCGTCACCTGTGTTATTGTCGGGCTTGGAAAAAGATAAAGCATTGATTATTGATTTGTATGGAGAAACAAAACAAGCGTGGAAAAAAAGCAAAGGATACAGCGGTTGCCGATGGTTGTTTTGCGTTATCAATAATTTTGGAGGTCGAACCGGTATTTATGGAAAAATTGATTCAACGACAATCAGCTTAAACGAGGCCAGAAGTAGTCAATTTGGTGTAACTATGGAAGGTCTCGGCATGATTCCTGAAGCTATAAATGTGAATCCATTGATTTTTGAATACATGTATGATTTAGGTTGGCGAAATGAACTTCCAAACCCAACACAATGGATCGAAAATTATTCAGTTTTCAGATATGGAAAAGACAATAAATCCGCTCGTTTGGCATGGAAACAATTGCTGAAAAGTGTTTATGGAATACCATTTAGCTACGATGAACCTCAAAATGTGATTTGCTCACGCCCTACTTTGAAATGGAAATCTTCGTCACCCTGGGGTTATGGAACTATTCGGTATAAACAGGAAGATTTAAAAGTTGCCTGTTCTACTTTGTTGAATTGTGCCGAAGAATTTAAAAATGTTGATACTTATCAGTACGACGTGGTGGATATAACTCACCAATATTTGCTTGGAGTTGCTGAGCTGTATTATTATTCTATGATTCAGGATTTTAATTTAAATGACAAATCAAAATTTAGCATTTCGAGTCAAAAATTTCTGGCATTAATTCTCGATTTGGATGAATTAATGGGAACGCGTAAAGAATTTTTACTTGGTTGCTGGATTCAGAATGCCCGTAACACAGCACCATCAGTTTCAGAAAAAAATCAATTCGAACAAAATGCCCGGATGCTACTAACCTCCTGGGGTTATGGAGAAGCGCACAAGGTTCTGAATGACTATACACACCGGGAATGGTCCGGACTTTTAAGTACGCTTTATTACAATCGCTGGAAATTATTTGTCGATGATTTATTGAATCAATTAAAAGGAGAAAAACCAACTGATATTGATTACTTTAAATTAGAAGAAGATTGGAGCAAGCAAACCAATCGATTTTCAACTGAACCGATAGGTAATCCGATTTCAATTTCTAAAAAGATATATGAAAAATACAGTAAGTAATTGAATTAAATTTTTTTTTTTGTAGAAATAATATCATCAATTGATAAAAATATATTATTAATTAATCCTACAATCATCTATATTTGTACAATGAATATAGTGCAAAATAAAAATCTTAAAACTAATAAATATGAAACAACAATTTACTCTCATTAAAATCTGCGCTGTTATTGTCTTTGGCTTAATTAATTTGCAATCTACTTTTGCTGTTACAGGTGCAGGCGCTACACAAGTTCAAACAGATTTGGCAGTAGGTCAGAAATATGGTATTGGTACATCCAATCAAAAATTGTTAAAGATGGTAATTACACCTACTGGTAGTGGTGATGTTATAACTCAGTTTGATTTAACACTTACTGGGTACGCAGCTATGTCTAGGGTGGCTATTTACAGAGGAGCAAACCCCGATTTTGAAGGTAGTGCTACTTTTGGTTCTGTTTTAAATCCTGCCACTGCTTCTGTAAGTGTTACCGGGTCATATACTTACACTGCAGCAACTGCACAAACATTCTGGGTAATTATTGACGTATCTCCAACCGCTTCAACTGGTGTTACCTTAGATGCAAGATGTACATTAATAACCGAAATACCTGTAAATTTAACACCTACAGCAGCAGCAAATACGAAAGTAGTTACAACTGTTGATACGCCTTTGTCAGGGAATAAAACAATTAAAGCCGGTGGAGATTATGCAACCATTAAAGCAGCATCTTTAGATCTAAATGCATTAGGTGTTGCTGCAGCTGGTGTAACATTTGTATTGGATGATGATGCAACCTATACATCTTCAGCAACCGATTTCACTGATCAATCATTATATATCAGACCTCAGGGTGTAACACCGGGCTCAATAACAATAAAAAGAAGCGGTACTGGAACTAATAAACCAATTATCAATTATCCCGGTTCAGCAGGCGCTTACGAAGCAGTAGTTGGGTTTTTTGGGTATGATAATGTAACTGTAGATGGGTTGGATATTCGAAATACAAATTCAGCTGTTCAAAAATTAGACTATGGTATACATTTCTATGGAACGACAACTGATGGTTGCCAAAATAATGTGGTAAAAAATTGTTCCATGACTAGTTTTATAGGAAATGCTGTAAGAATTACATCAACTGCTACCAGTGCTGGTGCTGTTAATAAAAATAATAAAATATTTAATAATTATGTGGCAAATGGCTCTACCACCATTTCATTCACAGGTTCACCCTTTGAATTTTCTGGTGTTTCGGCAACTTATCCCGATGAAAATCTGGAGGTTTACAGCAATACGATTTCGGGTATTTTTGCGAATTCAGCTGATGCAATTAAGGCAACTACTATTAATGTTATGACCGGTATGTTATTTACAAACTGCAAGGATACTAAAATACATCACAATGTACTTGATGGTGGAACCAGCACCATGCACACTAATTTGTCGATAATTGGGATTACAGCAAGGGTTGGCATGTCGGGTTACCTTGAGTGTTATGCCAATACAGTAAAAAACATTACAAATACAGGTACAGGAATTTATAATACAGATGGTATTACTGTAAAAAACTTTGCCTCTGTTGGTGGTATATATTTGGGTTGTGCTGATACTAAAATATATAACAATGTGATTGCCAATTTAAAAGCTGAAAGTTCATTAAGTATTGGATTAGGGCTTTATGGATTTAGTATAGTTGCCAATGATGGTGTAAGTTCAAATTATCAAATATATAATAACTCCGTTTACTTAAGTCAGGCAGGATCTTCAAATGTTGGTGATTTTATTACAACAATAAATATGAGTGGAGCTTCTGCAAATACAATGTCAGTAACCTTGAATAATAATATTTTTGTAAACACCTGTACTACAACTAATGCGAAACTATATTTAATTTACTCTCAAGCAAGTAGTGTACAGAAAGCAGCTATTAACACTTCTTCTTCTAATAATCTGTATTATACTACTTCAGGTACTACGTTTATGAATATTGGATCATCTACCTATGCTTCATTGGCTGCTTATCAAACCGGTATAGGTGCTGAAGCAAATTCAATTAGTGTAATGCCTCCATTTATTTCGGCATCTGATTTACATATCGTAAATACAAGTACAAGTGGTATAAGTAATAGTGGAACTCCAATAGCTTTAGTGACAGACGATGTTGATGGGAATGTGAGAAGCTTATCGACTCCGGATATGGGTGCAGATGAATTTGAATTGGCAACTGCAATTTCGCAGCCGAATTCAAATATACAAAATGTATTTTTGACCATGCAAAATGGAGATATAGTTGCTAATCTTTCTGAATTAAAAGGCGAAGTTAGTATTAGTGTCTATGATACAAAAGGACAAAACATTAAATCGATACTAACCGTTGGAGGTAACTCTGAAAGTTTAAAACTGAATAAAAAAGGTATCTATTTGGTTCGTATTCAGAATAATAATATCACATCAACTAATAAAGTTATTTTATAAGCTGTATTTATCTGTTTTTAATTGACACTTAATTGTATTATCGATATTAATTAATTCAAGACAGTAAGCATCTAATATGTTATTTTCATAAGTTGAAATTTTAATAATAGTCTATTTGGACTGTTAGGTTTTTTAAGGTAAAAAATTTAGTTTATTGAAGAGATTATCTGAAAAGATAGTCTCTTCTTTTTAAATGTATCATTATTTGTCAATAAAATATGAGTTTTACCTGAATAATTGAATTATTTTTGTAGCATACATATCATGTTAAAGATATCTTTTTTGTCTAAAACCCGTTAAATTTAATTCAAATGAAAAATAAAATCGGATTCATTTTTATTTTTTCCTTAATTTCAGTATTTCAGTTATTTGCCGAACCCGTTGAGAAGCTGGTGAAAGTGAAAATTTCTCTGAATCATACAGATTGGACTTATAAATTAGGCGAGAAAGTACAATTCAATATCACTGTAACTAAAAACAACCAGTTCCTCTCCAATATAAAAGTGTTGTATGAATATGGCTTGGAAGGATTAACCCCAATTAAAAAGGATTCTGCAGTTGTTACCAATGGTCAGTTAACAGTAGAGGTAAACGGATTAAAAACATCAGGTTTTCTGCGATGTAAGGCTGTTGTAGTGATAGATGGAGTTAAATACGATGGATCTGGAACAGCAGGTTTTGAGCCAGAAAACATCAAACCGACTACTGACTTACCGACTGATTTTACGCAATTTTGGGACAAGGCTAAAGCCGATAATGCCAAAATTCCATTGGATACAAAAATGACATTGTTGCCTAATCGTTGTACAGAAAAAGTGAATGTGTATGAAGCGAGTATTCAAAATTATGTGTTGGGAGGCAGAGTTTATGGTATTGTTTGTATTCCTAAAAAACCAGGAAAATATCCTGCATTACTAAAAGTTCCTGGAGCCGGAATCAGACCTTATGAAGGGGATATTGAAATGGCTGAAAAAGGTGTTATTACATACGAAATTGGTATTCATGGCATATCCGTGACGCAGGAAAAGGATGTTTATAAAGATTTATCGACTGGAGCTTTAAGTGGATATTCCATGTTTAATCTGGATAATAAAGATAAGTATTACTACAAACGGGTTTATCTTGGCTGTGTTCGTGCAGTCGATTTTCTTTATTCTTTATCTGAATTTGATGGAACAAATATCGCTGTAACAGGAGGTAGTCAGGGTGGAGCATTAACGATAGTAACTGCATCGCTTGACTCAAGAATAAAATACCTTGCAGCTTTTTATCCTGCATTGTGCGATTTGACCGGTTACTTGCACGGAAGAGTTGGTGGTTGGCCTCACATGTTTTGCGATGCCTGGTCGAAATTTAATTGTACCAAGGAAAAACTCGAAACTTCGAAGTATTATGATGTGGTAAACTTTGCCAGGTTTGTCAAAGTTCCAGGCTTTTATTCCTGGGGATTTAATGATTTCGTTTGTCCGCCAACTTCCACCTATTCAGCTTATAATGTAATTTCAGCACCTAAATCATTGTATATCTTTCAGGAAAATGGACACTGGACCTATCCTGAGCAAATGGAATTATCAAAAAAATGGTTGATTAATAAGTTGATAACCAGATGAATAACTCAATATCTATCTTAAATACAATGAAAATAAAAAATATACTTCCCGCAGCATTTTTACTTTCAGGCTTATCAAATGCAACGCTTTCAGCTCAGCAAAAACCAAACATTATTCATATTATCATCGATGATGTGGGTTGGGACGACTTGGGTTGTTATGGTGCTCCCAAAATCAAAACACCAAACCTCGATAAATTAACAAGTCAGGGAATACAATTCAGCAATTTTTATGCACCGCATTCTACCAGCACACCAAGTCGGGCAGCTATTTTGACCGGTCGTTATGCTCCTCGTGTAAACGATGGAACGGGTTTAACGGTTCTTTTCCCAAATTCCAAAACAGGACTTGATCCACAAAAGGAAATCTGTCTTCCACGAATATTAAAAGAACAGGGATATATTTCGGCAGTAATTGGAAAGTGGCATTTAGGACATTTGCCAAAATTCCTTCCCACTTCACAGGGCTTCGATTCTTATCTGGGAATACCGTATCCAAACGATATGGGTGAAGAAAGAAGATTTGGACTTACCAATGTTTGGGGGAAATTACCACCACTTCCGCTAATAAAGGACACTACAGCTATTAAAACCTGTGATAAATATCAGTTGGCTGAGTTACCTCAACTATTTCTACGCGAAGTAATTGATTTTCTGGCTTATAGAAAACAAGACAATAAACCATTTTACCTGCATTGGGCAAATATTGAAACACACACGCCTTGGTTTGTGCCCAAAGGATTTGAAGACCGTAGTAAAGATGGTGCGTATGGCGATGCAGTAGAATATCTTGATTTCTCTGTAGGTGTATTGATGGAAGCACTGAAAGAATTGGGAATGGAAAAAAATACCCTGATAGTGGTGAGCAGCGATAACGGGAATATTACCAAATCGGAATTAGCCATTGAAATGGCTTATGGAAAATATGCTACTTACGATACTACCCGAGTTCATACTCTTCGCGAAGGGAAAGGACAATGCAGATACGATGGTGGAACACGCGTTTCGTGCATCATGCGTTGGCCTGATGTTATTCCAGCAAAAAGTAAATGTGATGAAATAGCAACCGGTGCTGACCTATTTACAACATTTGTGGATATTGCCGGAGGAAAAATTCCAACCGATCGGGTAATTGATGGAAAAGATGTTTTAGAATTAATGAAAGGAACTCCGGGGGTGACTATTCATAATTATTTTCCTGAATATGAGGGAAATGGGATGATGATGAGCATTCGAAAAGGAAAATGGAAATTGGCAGTTCCAAGCAAAAGAACATGGAGCATTGCTGCATTGGATACCTATAAACTTTATGATGTGAGTAAAGATATGGGTGAAAAGAAAGATGTTTCAGCTAAAAACCCAAAAGTGGTGGGAGAACTAAAAGATCTGGCGGCACGGGTAGATTTGGCTATGAAAAATAATCAGCCATTACCAGAAAAGTAACCAGATTGATCAATACTCAAATCAATAAACCATGAAATTCAATAAATTTTCATCACAACAATTCTTTTCAACACTTTTGACAGGTGTTTCGGCGTTCTCATTGAACATTTTTGCACAACAAACACAAACACAAAAACCAAATATCATTTACATTCTTACCGACGATATGGGTTATGCTGATTTGGGCTGTTATGGTTCAAAACGAATTAAAACGCCCAACATTGACCGTTTGGCAGCTGAAGGTATACGATTTACTCAGCATTATGCCGGAACTTCGGTAAGTGCTCCATCACGCTGTTCGTTGATGACCGGCTTGCATACCGGACATTGTCAGGTGCGTGGAAATAAACAATGGGAACCGTATGGACAGCTACCACTTGAAGCCAATACAGTTACTGTAGCTTCAAAATTGAAAGAAGCGGGTTACAAAACGGCTATCATCGGAAAATGGGGATTAGGCATTGAAGGAACAACCGGCGATCCATTAAAACAGGGTTTTGATTATCAATACGGTTATCTTTGTCAGGTGTTGGCACACAATCATACACCTGAATATCTTATTGAAAATGGAAAGAAAGTGATGCTGAGAAATAAAGTGGTTTGGATGCCTAAGGATAATTGGACCCAGGGATTAGGTAGTTATCCGGTTGTGAAAAAGGACTTCTCACAAACATTATTCACTCAAAAAGCACTGAAATTTATCGATCAAAATCAGAAAAATCCGTTCTTTATTTATTTGTCTGTGATTATTCCTCATGGCAATGGTGAAGCACCAAAAGAAGAAAAGTATAGTGATATTCCATGGCTTTTTCCGTATGAAAAACAACTCTGGTCAAAAGAAGAAAAAGGTTATGCTGCTATGATCACTTATCTCGATACTGAAATTGGGAAGATTATGGCGAAACTCAAAGCTAAGGGATTAGATAAGAATACAATTGTAATTTTTACCAGTGATAATGGAGGAGACTCACCCGATGGATTTATAAAAGAAAGCAACTATCCATTCCGTGGCATGAAACGCGATCTTTATGAAGGTGGGATACGTATTCCAATGATTGCCTATTGGAAAGGACATATTGCTCCGGGTAGAACAAGTACATTGCCCTCGGCTTTTTGGGATTTTATGCCAACAGCTTGCGAATTAGCGGGTTTTAAAGCTCCGGAAAATACCGATGGAATTTCCTATTTGCCTGAATTACTTGGTAAACCTCAGAAAAAACACGAATCGCTCTATTTCGAGTTTCACGAGCAAGGGGGCAAACAAGCTATTATCAGGGGCGATTGGAAATGCATTCGTCTGAACACCAATTATAAAGATAAAATCGTGACTGAATTATATAATATAACTGAAGATCAGGGAGAAACTACAAATTTAGCCGATAAATATCCTGAAAGAGTGACTGAATTGGTCGAATTAATGGCAAAATCCAGAACAGAAAATCAATATTTTAAACTTTTTGAACCTAAATAAATTCAGTCAATGAAATTTAAAATTGCAATTCTGCTTGCTATTGCTTTTTGGTCACAATTGTCAATCTGTCAGAATAACAAAACAGTAAATTCAAAACCACAGTATGTTTGGATTGACGAAACTGGCGTTGGGCGGAATAACTATGTTTATTTTAGAAATGTGTTTGAATTAAAAGAAATTCCTTCAAAAGCTTATATATGTCTTTATGCAAATTCAAATTATAACTTGCTGGTAAATGGTCAATTCTTGAATTATGGACCAATCAGAAGTTACGCTATTCATCCTTATTTCGACTCCATCGACATTTCATCCTATTTAAAAAAAGGTAAAAATGTAGTGGCTGTAAAAGTATTGAATTACGGCATGAATACTTTTCAGGTACCTTTTGCAACGGCAGGATTTATTGCCTGGGGAAATTTTTCAACATCAAATGAATCCATTTCATTACAAACTCCGGGTTCCTGGATTTGCCGAAAAGCACAAGGTTACAATCCAGCTTCACCTCGTTTTTCATTTGCTCAGGGATCCATCGAGTGTTTTGATGCTCGTCTTGAACAGGACAATTGGTCGTCTGAAAACATAATAGTGAAAAACTGGAAATCGCCGAAGTTACTTAAGAACCAACAATACTTTGGGACATTACAAGCGCGTCCAATACCTTTGTTGACAAATCAGGAAATTCAGGCAAAATTTGTAGTTGCTAAACTGAATTTATCCTCAAAAGAACAATTTTATAATTGGAATTCGCAGTTTGAAAAAATTGGAAAAGAACCAAACAAAAGTGTTTTGCTATATTCTTACTTCTATTCTCCTGAAGAAAAAGATGTTCCGATGGGATTCAGTTGGG
>CAIQOG010000222.1 GCA_903873355.1 uncultured Bacteroidales bacterium | reverse complement strand
TGACAATAAGGCCAAAGGAACTTACGTGTGTAAACAATGTAACGAGCCGCTTTACCGGTCGGAAGATAAGTTTGAATCGCACTGCGGATGGCCGAGTTTCGACGATGAAATTCCCGGGGCTGTGAAACGCGTGTCTGACGCCGATGGCAGACGGACGGAGATTATTTGCGCCAATTGCGGCGCGCATTTGGGTCATGTATTTACGGGTGAGGGTTTTACGCAGAAAAATACCCGCCATTGTGTGAATTCTATTTCAATGAAATTTATTCCGGCAACCGAAAATAAAGAAACCATTACGAATATGGAAACAGCTTATTTTGCCTCCGGATGTTTCTGGGGTACGCAATATCATTTTATGAAAGCCAAAGGAGTGATTTCAACCACGGTGGGCTACATGGGTGGACATACTAAAAATCCGACGTACCATCAGGTTTGTGATGGCGGAACGGGTCATATCGAAACTACAGAAGTGGTTTTTGACAAAACAAAGACCACGTTTGAAGATATGGTGAAACTGTACTACGAAACGCACGATTTTGAGCAGGTGGGCGGTCAGGGACCGGATATAGGAGAACAATATCAATCGGTTATTTTCTATACTTCGGAGAGTCAGAAGCTAATGGCGGAAAAATACATTAAAATACTAACCGAAAAAGGTTATAAAGTAGCTACACAGTTACGTAAAGCACCTGAATTCTGGAAGGCGGAAGAATATCATCAGGAGTATTACGAAAAGAAACACGGAAGTCCGTATTGCCATATTTATAGGAAGATATTTTAATCTGACCCCTAACCCCTAAAGGGGAACTAAGTTACTATTGTTGTGTCTAACTTTTAATTACAAACATGGTCTTAAAGCCCCTTTAGGGGTTTGGGGTCATAGAGCCGTTACCTTATACCCCTGTTTCTCAAGCAATTTAATCAATCCCTTTTGACCCGGAAGATGCAAAGCTCCCACGGCAATAAAGCAGGATGATTCCTTAATCATTTTTGGTAATTTAGTCATCCAGTCGGCGTTACGATTATCGGCCATTTTCCTGAATTCTTCGTCGGTCATATCGGTAATCTCACCTTTGCCTTTCGACAATAGCAGCAAATCATTCAGTTTTCCGGCTTTGTAAAGTCGGTTTAATTTAATCATTTCGTTGAGCATTGTGTCCTTCTTACGGATAGTTTCCACCAATACCTTTGCCTGTCGTTCCAGACTGCCATTACCGAAAAGGATGGCAATTTGCTGGTCGATTGTTTCCAACCCAAGTACCTTTTTATCTTTTTCTACTGCAACCAACTGAAAATAGGAATCGGACTGTTTGTCATCACTGAATCCGGTCAGTTTCTTGTATTTCTCCATTTCGTACATCGTGAGTATCAGCGTTGGATTCATTACCGACACCTCCTTCAATCCGAATTTTAACACGGATTTCAGTTCATTATCAACAAGTTTGTACTCATCCTGAGTCAGTAAGTCACTTATTTTTTTATGATTGGGCATGATGGCAGCCTGTTGAATTTTAGCCGAAGCATCCAGGTTGTTCAGCACCATCTCACCAACCACAGTTTCACACTCGTTGAATGCTTTGAATAAACCCGGAACACTGTCCAGAAACTGAATAGGAATCAAATGATGCGTTCCAAACAGGTAGGAGGGATGCTTTAGACCGTTACCGGATATTTTCCAGAGTAATTGTGCCTGAGTAAAAGAAAAACAGGTGATTAATGCTGTTAAGAGTAGGATTAATTTTTTCATCACAGTTTAAAAATATTTTCACAAAGGTAGCTAAGTAATTCATTTTTAATCATTCATAATTCATAATTAAAATATGCTTACTTTTAATTTATCTAAATTGAACATAGTTTATCGTATAATCAGTATCTTTGCATAGATTAAAACTATAAGCTATGACATTACAACAACTGGAATATGTGTTGGCGTTGGAAAAAACCCGCCATTTTGTACGTGCAGCCGATATGTGTGGTGTAACCCAGCCAACTTTAAGTGCAATGATTCAGAAACTGGAAGATGAGTTGGATTGTAAGATTTTTGACCGTTCACGCCAACCCATCGAAACAACTGAGATTGGTAAGCAGATTATCGATCAGGCTCAGGTGATTCTTTATCAGGCTAATCAACTGAAAGAAAGTGTTCGTTCGGAGAAAAACACACTTACCGGTTCGTTAAGTTTAGCCATTATTCCAACTATTGCACCCTATTTGTTGCCGCAATTTATTGCTTCCTTCAAAACTATGTATCCAGGTATTTCGCTGAAAGTAAGCGAGATGCATACCAGTACCATTATTGAAAAGCTGCGTGTTGCTGAAATTGATATGGCCATTCTTTCAACTCCGCTCGAAGACCCGAAGATTCTGGAAGTTCCACTTTATTACGAACGATTTGTAGCTTATATTTCACCTACAGAACCGATTTACAGTCGAACAGAGCTATCAGCAAACGATATGCCGCTGGATAAATTATGGGTGCTTGAAGAAGGTCATTGCCTCCGTAATCAGGTGTTTAATTTTTGTAATGAAAAACCACAATATGCCTCCACGTACGAAGCCGGAAGTATTGATACGCTTGTGAAAATTGTGGATTTAAATGGTGGCTATACCGTTATTCCCGAACTTCATGTGGATTTACTCAGCGAAACTCAGAAACTGAATTTACGTGAAGTTGTAAAACCCGAAGCTACCCGTGAGATTTCAGTGGTAATTCGCCATGATTTTGTGCGCGAAGCTGCCTTAAATGCTGTGGCCGAATGCATTAAACAAATTATTCCTTCGCACATGCTCGATGCCCGGTTGAAGAAATTTGCAATAAAACTGTAGAGCCGTTGCATACAGCATCTCTACAACTATTTCTTAAACCGTTGTATCAGATTATACGCCTTATAAATTCCCAATTCACCTGCTTTGCTTAAATCGGCCAGCCCTTTGGTGTCTTCGCCAATAAACAGATAGGTCAGCCCGCGATTGAAATACGCTTCGGCAAAATCAGAATCAATTTTAATGGCTTGTGTGTAGTTCACTAATGCTGTTTGAAAGTCCTTTTGAGTACAGAGAATATTGGCTTTGTTATAATAAGCAAAGCTGAAATCAGGATTTATATCATTCACTTTAGAAAAATCGGCCATGATTAATGTCACATCAAACAAAGCCTGACCTTCTGAATTTGCTTTCTTTGTTTTCTTTTCATCAGTCACTGTTTTGCCATTCACGTCCACTGAGTTTTTGTTATAATCGAGTAGTTTGTATCGTATATTTGCCCGGCAGAAATAGGCCAGCATAAAATCGGGGCGTAAAAATATAGCTTTGTTTAAATCCTCAATTGCACTATTAAAGTCCTGAACCATAGCGAATTCTAATGCCCGATTGAAATAGATGTCTGCATTCTGATTATCTTTTTCCAGTTTGGCCGAAATGTCATTAATTGCCTCGAAATGACTGTTTACCAATTCAGCTGTAAGAGCTAATTCGTTGTTGGTAATTTTCAGAACAGCACTCAGTTTCTTTTGCTTGTTGTACAACTCAAGCGTTGGATAATATAAATTCGTATGTCTTATTTCATCGGTTTTCGCATAATAAGTCATTACAAAATTCCGCTCATTCACCACATCGGTGTATTTGTTCTGAACAGTTCCACGGGTTGCATCGGTATATTTCTGGTCTGTTTCATTGTCATCCATGTTTTGAGCCGCAAAACGATTGAACATCTCTGTTTTTTTACTGGTTGAACTTTTCTGAGTGTTCAATGCTAACTTGTTGGTAACCTGTAAGTTCTCTTTATTTTTATGGGTAATATAATCTTTCTTTTTCTCAATATTATCAGCCATTTGTCTGTATTGAAATGCGGCTTTTTGATTTCCAAGGGCAGCTTCACATTGAGAAATTCCAAAATAGGCAGGAAGGAAATACTGATACTTTGAAATTATCTTTTTATAATCTTTTATTGCAGTTCTGTAATCCTTCAACGAAGTTTCGATCATTGCTTTTTGCAGAAGTGCTTCGCTCATCGTTGAGTCAAGCTTCAGAACAGTTTTAATGTCAGCTAAAGCATTGTTATAGTCTCCCAGATTAGCACGGAGTAAACCACGGTTATAATATATCAGCGCATTGTTTTTGTCCATTTTTACAGCTGTATTATAATCACTTATCGCCTGGTTGTAGTTCTTTTTTTCCACGTTGACTATACCACGGTTTATATAATCACTTACATTTGTAGAGTTTCGTTTTATGGCCTCTGTATAATCTTTCAACGCACCGTTCTTATCATTTTTCATCATTCGCAAAATGGCTCTGGCACTCCACGACATGAAATTTGAACTGTCTTTCTGAACGAATTGATTAAACGTTTTTTCAGCCGCCAGGGTGTCTTTCAATTCAAGAAAAAGTCGTCCCTTTTCATAATATAAATTGGTGGTTTTAGGACTAAGTTTCAGGTAAGTTTCGCAATCTTCCATAGCTCCTTTATAGTCTCTATTCTGGTCACGGGCATCCATGCGGTTCATAAGCAAATTCAGGCTGTTCGGACTGAATTCCAACGCTTTGCTAAAATCGGCAATAGCTTCGTTAAAGAAACTAAGTTTCCGCCGGGCAAAACCGCGTGCATAATATACCTGAGGCATAAATGGATTAATCTCAATGGCTTTGGAGCAATCTTCATCGGCACTCTGATAATCTCCAAGTTGAATTTTGGCTATAGCCCGATAAAAATATGGTTCTGCCAGATAAGGTTTTATCTTGATAACCTGATTAAAGTATTGAATAGAAAGTACATAATCATCAAAATACAATGCATTTTGCCCGATTGCCATGATTCGCTCCGTATTCCACTGAGCAAACCCGGAAACCGAAGTAAATGCTATGATTATTATCAGAAGTATTTTCTTCAATGTAAGCCTGAATTAATTATTGAAATGCATTAACTTCGCAGCCGGAGTTTGCATTGAATGTGGACGGAATATCGAACGGTTCGGATGCTGAATAGCCTAAGTCCTTATCAGCCAGAACTTTTCTCATATAAAGTGCCCAGATAGGTAATGCCATAGCAGCACCCTGACCTTCGGCAATATTATCGAAATGTATGGAGCGGTCCTCGCCACCAACCCAACAACCGGAAACCAGTGAAGGTGTGTAGCCCATAAACCAACCGTCAGAGTTGTTCTGAGTAGTTCCAGTTTTACCACCCATAGGCATACGTAATCCAAACGCTCCGCGAATACGTCCACCTGTACCGCCGTCAACAACAGCCTGCATCATGTAAACCATTTTATATGAAGTTGTTTCACTAAAAATTTCATGCATCTGAGGGGTGAATTTTCCAATCACATTTCCGTTTGCATCTTCAATGCGGGTAACGTAAACCGGTTCGACACGAATTCCTTTGTTTGGAAAAGCAGTATAAGCCTGAACCATTTCTGCAACAGAAATTTCACATGGACCAAGACATAAAGAAACAACCGCGTCGAGTGGACTCGATATTCCGAATGAACGCATCATTTTTACCATTGCTTCGGGTGAGAACAAACTCATTAAATAGGCTGAAATCCAGTTGTCAGAGTTTGCCAAACCCCAGCGCAGCGAAACGATATCACCGATTTTCTTATTTTTTGTTGTGGTTTTAGGAGTCCATGGTTTTCCTGTTCCGTCCATCAGAGTTGTTGGTTGCCAGGTTGCTTTATCGCATGGCCACATTCCCTCTTCCATTGCCAGTGAATAAAGGTATGGTTTCACGGTAGAACCCACCTGACGACGACCTACATTCACCATATCATATTGAAACTGAGAGAAATCCGGTCCGCCAATATAGGCTTTCACATCTCCGTTGTGTGGATTCATCGACATAAATCCGCACCGCAAAAAGTATTTATGATAACGAATAGAATCCATTGGCGACATTAGGGTGTCAATCAATCCATCGTACGAATATACCTGCATTTCAACCGGTTGTTTGAATGACGCACGAATATCCGATTCTGATAACCCTTCGTTTTTCATGCGAATAAAACGATCGGACTGTTTCATTGATCGGGTCAGTGTCGCATCAATTTCTTCCGGTTTCATATTCCTTGAAAATGGAGCATAACTGCGGTTTTTCTTTTCTCTGAAAAAACCTTTCTGAAGTGCCTGCATGTGTTCATTTACTGCTTCCTCGGCATAACGCTGCATACGTGAGTCGATGGTTGTATAAATCTTCAGACCATCAGTGTAAATGTTATATGGTGAACCATCGGGTTTTTTGTTTTTGTTACAGAAACCGAAAAGCGGATTAGTTTCCCAGGCTTTTTTATCCTGTTCGTATTTTTCCATTTGCCAGCTCGCATAATCGCTTTTATCAGGCTCATTTGCAGTCAGAACAGAGCGTAGATATTCTCTGAAATAGCCTGCCAGTCCGAGCTTGTGGTCAACTTTCTGATATTTTAAAGTGAGAGGTGTTGCTTTCAGTGAATCGAATTGTTCGCGTGTAATGTAATCAGCTTTACGCATTTGATTCAGAACCACATTTCTGCGTTCCATGGTACGTTTATTGAAACGAACGGGATTGAAATAGGAAGGGTTTTTACACATCCCGATTAAAGTTGCAGCTTCTTCCACTTTTAAATCGGCCGGCATTTTACTGAAATAAATCTGTGAAGCCGATTTAATTCCAACGGCATTGTTTAAAAAATCAAACTGATTAAGATACATTGCCAGAATTTCTTCCTTTGTGTAAAGTTTTTCAAGTTTTACTGAAATAACCCATTCTATTGGTTTCTGGAACAATCGTTGAATTTTATTTTCAGCCTGTTGTGAATATAAAAGTTTGGCGAGCTGCTGAGTTATTGTACTTCCACCTCCTGAATTTTTGCGATGAGCTATACCTGTAAGTATAAATGCGCGGGTGAGTGAACGTCCATCAATTCCCGAATGGTCGTAAAATCGTACGTCTTCAGTGGCTATCAGCGCATTTACCACGTTTTTTGATATTTGTTCGTAATGAACACCCACGCGGTTTTGTTTGCTATAAAAATAACGACCCAAAAGCTGCATGTCTGAAGAATAAATCTCAGTTGCAAACTTACTTTTCGGATTCTGAAGTTCATCAACAGGAGGTAGGTACCCAATCCAACCAAGGTTGATAAACACAAACATCAGGACAATGCCAATAATTCCCAGTATAAAAAGTCTCCAGAAATAACGTTTGAATATTGTCCGAAAATCACGTTTATTAGCTGTATTTTCCATATAATCTGATATTTTTTAAAGCCACAAAAGTACAAATTATTTTACAAATTATACTTTCATCAATTCCGTTAATATTTGATTTGAAATCAGAACTCCACTAGTAGTTAAACTCAATCTGTTGTTAAATAAACTGAGCATTAAATTTTCAATATACTGTTTACTGTTTTCAAGACAATCAGTTGCATATTCAGTACCAAATTCTTTTTCAATATATTCTAAATCAATACCTTCCTTTGTGCGTAATGAAACCATTACGTAATCATTAAACTTTTCAAAAACGGTCAGTTTTTCTGTTTCATAAAAACTCCCGTTGTTTTCAATAGCAAAAATATAATCAGTAATTGAAGCAACATTCCATTGTCGCGCTTCAATGTTATACGAATGAGCCGAAGGGCCTAATCCAATGTATGGCTGTTGTTTCCAGTAGGATGAATTATGTTTTGACCTGAATCCATTCTGAGCAAAGTTAGATATTTCGTAAGCATCAAAGCCTTTTTGTTTCAGTTTCTTAACCAACAATAAATACATTTCATTCATTGTGTCGTCATCAACCGGAATTATTTGAGCATTTTCACGCTGTTCCCAGAGTTTTGTACCTTCTTCGTAAGTCAGACCGTACGACGAAATGTGCTGAACATTCAGACTAAGTGCAGTGTCGAGCTGTTTTTCCCATTTTTCAATGGTCTGATAAGGCAATCCATAAATTAAATCTATGCTGATGTTGTTGAATCCGGCATTTTGTGCATTCTTAACAGCATTTATAGCCTGATTTCCGTTGTGACGACGATTGATACGTTTCAAATCTTCATCATCAAACGACTGGATACCAATACTGATACGGTTAAAAGGAAGTGATTGAATTGATTCGAAAAATAAAACTGTCAAATCATCCGGATTGGCTTCGAATGTTATTTCAGCATTATCACTGACAGAAAAGGTCGCGTATATGGCATTAAAAATAGCAGTAAACTGTTCTTGTTTAAGAATGCTGGGAGTTCCTCCGCCAAAGTAAATGGTGTCAATTTGTTTGGATGGCAGATAGTCAGCACGGATTTCTATTTCATTACAAATAGATTCGACGAGTCGTGGAATGAGTTTAGGTGCAACTTCGGTATAGAAGTCGCAGTATGTACATCTTTTTTTGCAAAAAGGTATATGGATGTAAATTCCAGCCATTTATAACTTGTTAGTTCCCAGGTAGATGATTTAAATTTTAAAATACCATGTTTATTAATAAACAAAAATGCCAAAAATGCTTTGTAATATCGGAAAAAGAAAGTATCTTTGCACTCGCTTTTCAGAAATGGATAGTACGGGGTGTAGCGCAGTCCGGTTAGCGCACCTGCTTTGGGAGCAGGGGGTCGTGGGTTCGAATCCCGCTACCCCGACGAAGAATGAGAGGATTTATCGAGTAATTTCGGTGAATCCTCTTTTTTTTATCACTAAATATTATAGTATTATGTTCTACACCTACATTCTACTTTCCCAT
>CAIQOG010000221.1 GCA_903873355.1 uncultured Bacteroidales bacterium | reverse complement strand
TACAGAGAAACAGGAAAAATGCAAAATATCTGATCAAATTTGTACTGTGCTTTTTACTCATTTTGAAGTAGATTTGGATCATTATTAACACTATTGATTTTAGAAAAAATTAATTCATACCATTTTGGGAGTTTAAGTTGAAGAGCCATACGAATACTGAAATTAAATGCGGAGAAAATAACCTTTGTGCATTAGTTGAGTTTTTTTAGTTTTTCGAGACCCAAACATAGAATTAAAATTTACTACTATTTATTTGTAATTGTATTAAGTAGTTCGAATTAGTAATTCAGAATGGTATTGTGCAGTGAATGTGTATGTTAAAAAAAAAGTTCAGAAAAAAAATGTAGTAGATTTATAAATACAAAAAGGGATTCTCTTGCTATAGAGAATCCCTTTCCAGGAGGCTAAGCCTTAGCTATTTTACTGAAGTTCCGATCAGCATCACCTTATCTTCAAACTCATTTCGTGGACAAACAGCTTTGTTTCGGAGCTTAGTACGATAATTATAAATGGTGGATAAGGAATAACGAAGAAAATGAGATATTTTGACACTATCCTTTATTCCAAGGCGAATAAGAGCAAAAATCCGAAGTTCAGTGTTAAGTAATTCACCTTGTTTAAGTTGTGTGTCCTCATGATCAACCAGCAGGCTGTTGAATTCTTCAACAAAAGTGGGAAAAAGCTGAAGAAAAGTACTGTCGAAATTAATATAAAATAATTCCAATTCATCCTCAATAAACTGTTTTGATTTAATAGCATTCAATAAGTCCTGTATCTTACCCGCTGCGGCGGTCTTATTCAGTAACCGCCTGTAGCCATCCAGCTTATCAATATAATGTGAGCATTGATCCATATACCTACCTATATATTCCTCTTTAATCAGGTTGGCTTCAACTAATGTTTCATTCGTACTATTAAGCTGGTTATTTGTATAGGACAATTCATGATTTAGTTTATTTAATTGCTCGTTGACAAGACTGAGCTCCTTACGGGCTGCCGAAAGCTTCCTCATTTGCCGGTATACCAATACTATTGCGATTAACAAAAAGAATGATAAAATACTGATACTAACCAGCGAAGTTACCAGTTGCCTTTGTCGGGCTTCAGTCTGATTCTGATATGCCTTATCAATAATCGGTAACATCTGCGAAATTTCGTAAGTCCGTAAACGGGCATTGCAAAAAAGAGCATCCTCTAACGACCGTCGGATGTACTTATAGGCTCTATCCACATCTCCGTCTTCGTAGAGTAAAAAGGCAAGCCTTCGCAATGAAATATATTCTTTTGTAGCCGATTGAATGTCATACATGGCTGAGATGGCCAGCCATTGTTTCTCAAGCTTCCGGTCGTTTTTGCCAAGGTAAGCCAATGCTATACTATAAGCAATTATTGCCTTTGTATGCTGATCCCCTTTTATTGTTGGATAATAACTTATCAAAAGCACCAATGCTTCATCATATTTCTTTTGAACTATGAGTTGATCAGATTTCACCATAATATGCGTGGCAGAGTTTGGTGGGTTTACGACCAATAATGAATCCCGGTAGGCGGCAGTCAATTGATTGTACCGGATATTTTCCTGACTCGTAACCGTATAATCTGCCATATAACCATAAACTGTTCGGTAGATATGGAAATAATATGCTTTTAATTCGGGAGTCTTGCTGATATCAATATCATTTAAAATATCCATTTCTTCCTTATACAATCCTGTTGTACCCATTATAGCCGCTAAATTTAAACGGGCATTTGTGAGGCTGTGGATATCATTTAATTTCTCAGCGATCTGAAGTTTTACTCTGGCATATGTAAGTGCAGAATCAGATTTGTAGGATCTGTATTCATCGTATAATTGTCCGCAAATATTAAATCTTTGAGTGTTGGTGGAAGTGATTTTCAAAAGCTCCTTCAGTTTATTTAGTTGAGCCTCCTTCTTATTTGAATAAATCTGATAATTATCGACTGTTTTATCTAATACCTTTAATAATGAGTCCATATCATTATTCCCAAACAGAAAAAATGGAAATAGCACACAAATGGAAATGATAAGTGCTTTTTTAATAGTAAAGCTTGAATTTTTGGAATGTAAGTGATCCTTTTGGTCTTGATACATCGTTGTACATGAGAAATTGAGCAATGACAAAAATAGAAAATTTTTAACGAGAGATTAAAAATTGTTTAAATAACTTCTGTCAAAGCTACAATCTTAAATCATGCATATTTGAAATATTTCACTATCGTCAAAAGGAACCTTCCGGATGAAAAGCGAAATCCAATTTCCAGCATTTGTTGTTGCAGTCTTTTTAAAAATGAGTATTCAGCCCAAGCACGCTGGCAGAGGTTTTTGGTATTTGTTAAAATTATTCAAATAAAAGAGCCAAATTCCTTATTCTGGAATCGATTCCAGTTTCAATCTATTAACGGATTTTAGTTAATTGAACACTTATTTCGGCGCCAAGCCTACAATTGTTATAAACCAACGCGATGTTCGATTCAAGCGATTTCCCTTTCGTAATTGAAGCAATTTTACGCAGTAAATATGGAGTCGTTTCTTTGCCTTTAATTCCAAGCTCATTCATCTCTGCGATGGCTTCCTGAATTGCTTTGTCGATAAGGTCTTTATCCATCGAATGTTGGCCTGGTACCGGGTTTGCAATGAGTATACCGCCTTTTAAACCCAACTCATATTTTGTTTTTATTAAGCGGGCTATTTCGAGTGGAGTGTCGATTCGGAAGTTAACTTTGAAATCACTTTTAGCGCAGTAAAAAGCGGGTAACACCTCAGTCTGAAAACCAATAACCGGAACGCCTTTAGTTTCCAGATATTCAAGTGTTAACCCTAAATCAAGGATGCTTTTGGCCCCGGCCGAAATTACTGCTACATCAGTCATGGCCAGTTCTTCCAGATCGGCACTTATATCCATTGTATTTTCCGCTCCCCGGTGAACACCGCCAATGCCACCTGTTGCAAATACCTTAATGCCGGCAAGGGCTGCAATATACATGGTTGCACTAACCGTAGTAGCCCCGTTTATTTTATTCGTTACATTATAGGCAATATCCCTTCTGGATGTTTTTTGAATTTTTACACCTTCTTTTCCCAGAAAATCAATCTCTTCGTCACTTAATCCGACTTTAAGTTTGCCGTTAATAATTGCTATGGTTGCAGGAACAGCTCCATGTTCACGAATAATCTTCTGGCAATTCAGCGCGGTTTCAACGTTTTCAGGATAAGGCATCCCGTGAGAAATAATGGTTGATTCCAACGCCACTAGAGGCATGTTTTTCTCAATCGCATTAGCTACTTCTTTGCTGTATTCGAGATATTTTTCTTGCATATTATTCCACTTCTGATAAGGTTATATTTGTATTCGTTGAGGTAGCAGACTGCAGGGTCAGAAATGCTGTTTTCTTTGCAATTTCAAGGCAATGAGCTAAACTCTTTTCATTCAGTATTCCATGAATAAATCCTCCCAGAAAAGCATCACCTGCTCCCGAAGAATTAACTATTGTATCTGCTTTCAGCGGCATTGTTTTAATATGCTCATTTTTTGATTTATAGATGATTTCATTTCCGGCGTTTGTAATCAGTATTTTTTCTATACCCCGGCTTAGCAGATCATCCATTCTCAGGTCAACAGTTTCTTTATCCGATAAGGCATTCAGCTCTTTTACGTTTAATTTTAATAAAGTTATGTACTGAAGCAGACCTTTAAGTTTAACAACCTTTTCGG
>CAIQOG010000220.1 GCA_903873355.1 uncultured Bacteroidales bacterium | reverse complement strand
CAGGTTGGTCAAGTAACAACAAATACTCCATGATTGGTGCCATGCGAAGTGGTGCACAGTTTGTAAGTTACGAACTTTCTGCCGGTTTTGCCCTGATGACTATTGTAGTATTGGCTGGAACTATGCAGTTCTCTACCATGATTGAAGGTCAACGCTATTGCTGGAACATTTTCAACGGACATATTTCGTCGATAATTGCTTTCGTTATTTACCTGATTTCAGGTCATGCCGAAACAAACCGCGGACCTTTCGACTTACCGGAAGCTGAATCGGAACTTACTGCCGGTTACCACACCGAATACTCTGGTCTTCAGTTTGGTTTCTATTACCTGGCCGAATACCTGAACATGTTTATTATAGCTTCTATTGCCACAACCGTATTCCTGGGTGGTTATATGCCTATTCAGATTCAGGGTTGGGATGCTTTCAACGGTATCATGGGTTATATTCCAACTTATGTTTGGTTCTTCGGAAAAACAGCTGTATTGATTTTCTTAAGCTTATGGGTTCGCTGGTCATTCCCACGTCTGCGTATCGACCAGTTGTTGAATCTGGAGTGGAAATACCTGTTGCCAATTAATCTGGTGAATTTAGTTCTAATGGTAATTCTGGTATTGACCGGCCTTACATTGAAAGACATTTTTGGGATAATGTAGACCCCTAACCCCTAAAGAGGGAATAATAGCAATTGTAAATTGTAAATGATTAAATTGTAAATAAAAATATGAGTTCAATATCAAAATATTTCTCAGGGTTGTTTACCGGAATATTCTCCCTGCTAAAAGGGATGTCGGTTACATGGAAAGAACTTTGGACCCCGAAAGTTACAAATCAATATCCCGAAAACCGTGACACGCTGGTTATTTCAGATCGATTCAGAGCTGAGCTAACTATGCCACATGATGAAAACAATGAGCATGCCTGTACAGCTTGCGGTATTTGCCAAATGAACTGTCCGAACGGAACTATCGTAGTTACATCACAAATGATTGAAACCGAAGATGGTAAAAAGAAAAAAATTCTGGATACTCATCAATGGGATTTGGGTATGTGTACCTTCTGTAATCTTTGTGTAATTACCTGTCCCTCGGATGCTATCAAGTTTGAAAACACTTTTGAAAATGCAGTATTTACCCGTAGCAAACTGGTTCAGAAACTAAATGCTGAAGGTTCAAAACTGAAAGAGAAGAAAAAAGAACCCCTAACCCCTAAAGGGGAATAAAATAAAGAAGTTAAGTTGAACTGTCAACTATAAACTATAAACTGTAAACTAAATTTATGGCACATCAAATTATATTTTTCGTATTAGCGGTAATAATCACCGTCTTTTCGATTATGGCGGTAACTTCCAAACAGATTATCCGTTCAGCTACTTATTTATTATTTGTATTGTTGGCTACAGCAGGATTGTATTTGTTGCTGGGTTACAACTATCTTTTTGCAGTTCAGATTGCAGTTTATGCGGGTGGTGTAATGGTTTTATTCATTTTCGCTATTCTGCTAACTAACCGTCCGGGTGAAAATACTAAAACAGAATTACCAATTCGTCGTGCTGCAGCAGGAATCACGGTTATTGCCGGTCTTGCTTTCTGCGCTCACATTATTTACTGGAACATTAAACGTGTTGGCGAATTAGCCACACAAGCTGATATTACTCCGATACAACTTGGTCATACCATGTTGGGAACCGGAAAATACGAATATTTACTGCCTTTCGAAGTAATCAGTATTTTATTACTGGCATGTATCGTAGGGGCTATTATGATTGCAAGAAAACGATGACCCCTAACCCCTAAAAGGAAATTGAGTCAACCAATTAACTAATTAACCAATCAACTAATCTATTTTTTATGGATTTACTAAATAACATTTTAGCCGGGCAGATACCAGTTGTTGCTTACCTTGCCGTAAGTTTAATTATGTTCTTTGCCGGAGTGTACGGATTCCTGACCCGTCGCAGCATGTTGATGATTCTGATTTCAATAGAACTTATGCTGAATGCTGCCGACATTAATTTTGTGGTGTTTAATCGCTACTTATTTCCGGGACAATTGGAAGGATTTTACTTCGCATTGTTCACCATAGCCATTGCAGCCTGCGAAACAGCTGTTGCCATAGCAATCATTATCAACATTTATCGCAACCTGACAAGTGTTGAAGTTGGAACGTTAGATCAAATGAAAGAATAAATACATTGACAATTTAATCATTTACAATTGACAATTAAATAATATGCAATATACATTATTGATTTTAGTACTTCCACTTCTGAGTTTCATTGTATTGGGACTCGTGGATTCAAAGTGGAAACCAAAAGTGGCCGGAACAATTGGAACAGTTGTTTTAGGGATTATTACCGCACTTTCGTATTACACAGCCTGGGAATATTTCAGTTTCCACAAGATTAACGGTGTTTACGAAAAGGTTATGCCATTTAACATGGAATGGTTGCGTTTCACCGAAAGTCTTCATATCAGTTTAGGTATCCTGCTCGATCCTATTTCGGTAATGATGCTGGTTGTAATTACCACCGTATCGTTTATGGTAAACATTTACAGTTTGGGTTATATGGTGAACGAAAAAGGTTTTGAGCGTTATTATGCCTTCCTTTCATTGTTTACATTCTCCATGCTGGGACTGGTAATTGCTACCAATATCTTCCAAATGTATATTTTCTGGGAATTAGTGGGTGTTTCCTCCTTCCTGTTGATTGGATTCTACTACACAAAACCTTCGGCGGTGGCTGCTGCCAAAAAAGCATTTATCGTTACCCGTTTTGCCGACTTATTCTTCCTGTTGGGAATTCTTGTGTTGTCATTCTACACTAAAACATTTGACTTTAGTTTATTGACTGCTGAAAATGCTACAGTATTTGCAGGTAGTGCAGGTGCTACGTTCTTAGGCTTCGGAGTAATTAGCTGGGCAATGGCCGGTATCTTTATTGGTGGTGCAGGTAAATCGGCTATGTTCCCGTTACAAATCTGGTTACCGGATGCAATGGAAGGTCCAACTCCTGTATCGGCTTTGATTCACGCTGCAACGATGGTTGTTGCCGGTGTATTCCTTGTTGCACGTTTCTTCCCTGTATATTATTTCCAAACTCCTGAAGTTTTACATGGAGTTGCTTATATTGGTGCTTTCACAGCACTCTTTGCTGCCGTAATTGCATGTGTTCAGACTGATATTAAACGCGTGCTTGCTTTCTCAACCATATCTCAGATAGCATTTATGATGGTGGCGTTGGGTGTTTCAGGTTACGGAGAACATGAAGGTACAGGTTACATGGCTTCCATGTTCCATTTGTTTACTCACGCTATGTTCAAAGCCTTGTTGTTCCTCGGTGCAGGTTCGGTAATTCATGCCGTTCACAGCAACGAAATGAACCACATGGGCGGACTTCGCAAATATATGCCTATCACCAACTGGACATTCCTTATTGCCTGTCTGGCTATTGCAGGTATTCCTCCATTCTCAGGTTTCTTCAGTAAAGACGAAATACTTTCTGCCTGTTACGAATTCAGCCCGTACATGGGTGGAATCATGAGTTTCATTGCAGGTTTGACCGCGTTCTATATGTTCCGTTTATATTTCAGTATTTTCTGGGGCAAAGAACACAAACATCATCACACACCGCACGAATCACCATTTGCTATGGCATTACCATTGGTTTTCCTTGCAACAGTAACTGTATTTGCAGGCTGGATTCCATTTGGTAGTTTCGTAAGCAGCGATAGTACCGATTACGTAATTCATATTAACTGGACAATTGCAGGAATGAGCGTTGGTATTGCTTCAGTTTCTATTATTCTGGCAGCACTTCTTTACCGCAAAGAAAGCGAAGTACCCAAGAAAATGGCTACAACTTTCAAAGGTTTATATACAGCAGCTTACAGTCGTTTTTATATTGACGAAGTGTATTTGTTCATTACAAAGAAAATCATTTTCAACAGTGTATCACGACCGTTGGCATGGTTCGACCGCCACGTGATTGATGCAACAATGGATGGATTTGCTAATACAACACAGTGGGTTTCATTGAAAATTAAAGGTTTCCAATCGGGACAGGTTCAACAATACGCTTATGTATTCCTGTTAGGAGTACTGGCAATTGCAGCAATTGTGATATTTATTTAGACCCCTAACCCCTAAAGGGGAATAAAAATTGGTGGTTATACAAAACAATACTAACATCTCAGCTCCCCTTTAGGGGTTGGGGGTAATTTTATAAAATATGAACTTCTTATCCTTATTTGTTCTAATACCGGCTTTAATGATGGCAGGTCTTTTCTTCTCGAAAAGTCGCGGACAAATGCAATTTGTAATGACTCTTGGCGCATCGTGTTTGATGATTCTCGCCGGAGTGCTGACTTATATGTACCTGAGCGATCGTGCAGCCGGTGAAACAGCTACCATGCTTTATACCGCTACCACAGTATGGTATCCTGCATTCAACATTCATTATTCGGTTGGTGTTGACGGCATTTCGGTTGCCATGCTTATTCTGTCGGCAATTATTGTATTTACCGGCGTGTTTGCTTCGTGGAAAATAGATCCGCTACCAAAAGAATTCTTCCTGTGGTTCAGCTTGTTGTCCATCGGTGTATTCGGATTCTTTATTTCTGTTGACCTGTTCACCATGTTTATGTACTACGAAATAGCTCTGATTCCAATGTACCTTTTAATTGGTATTTGGGGAACAGGAAAGAAAGAATACTCAGCCATGAAGCTGACACTGATGTTGATGGGTGGTTCTGCCTTATTACTGGTTGGAATTCTTGGTATTTATTTCGGTTCGGGTGCAACAACCCTAAACATATTGGAACTTGCCAAACTTCATATTCCGGTTGAATTGCAACGTTATTTCTTCCCGCTTACTTTTATGGGATTTGGTGTGTTGGGTGCATTATTCCCATTCCACACCTGGTCGCCCGATGGTCATGCCTCTGCTCCTACCGCCGTTTCTATGCTGCACGCCGGTGTGTTGATGAAACTGGGAGGTTACGGTTGTTTCCGTGTGGCTATGTACTTAATGCCTGAAGCGGCTCACGAACAGGCATGGATTTTCCTTATTCTGACAGGTATATCGGTAGTTTATGGTGCTTTTGGTGCCATTCACCAAACCGACCTGAAATATATCAATGCTTATTCTTCAGTAAGTCACTGCGGTATGGTACTTTTCGCCATCCTGATGATGAACGAAACTGCTGCTACCGGTGCAATTCTTCAAATGCTTTCACACGGTTTGATGACAGCCCTCTTCTTTGCATTGATTGGTATGATTTACGGACGAACTCACACCCGCGATATCAAATTGATGGGTGGATTGATGAAAGTGATACCTTTCCTTGGTGTAAGTTATGTGATTGCCGGTATGGCTTCGCTGGGTTTACCAAGTTTAAGTGGTTTCGTTGCTGAAATGACCATTTTCGTTGGTGCTTTCCAACACACTGATACTTTCCACCGTGTACTGACAATTGCTGCCTGTGCTTCAATCGTAATTACAGCAGTTTATATTCTGCGTGTGGTTGGTAAAATCATTTTTGGCCCAATGCAGGACAAACATCACGAAGAGATTACCGACGCAGTTTGGTACGAACGCCTTTCGGTTACAGTACTGATTGTTGCTATTTTTGCATTAGGTTCAGCTCCGTTCTGGATTTCGGGTATGATTGGAAACAGTGTTTTACCGGTTATAGGACAACTAATCAAGTAAATAAGTTGACGAGTAAACAAGTACACAAACTCAGATACAACAAATAAGCAAATCAACAACTAAACAACTCAACTCATATAATGGATTACAGTAGTTTTTTACAAATGCGCGAAGAGTTCTCTCTGCTGGCAGTGATGATCTTCCTTTTGACTTACGATATATTTGCCGGAGAAAAAGGCATGAAGTATTTTCAACCGCTTGCAATTGTGCTGTTGACAGCGCATACCATACTAAACTGCGTGCCACGCGATGCTTTTCATATTGCAGGCGGTATGTTTCAGTATACACCCATGCAAACCGTTGTAAAGAGTATTCTGAATGTAGGAACCATTATCGTTTTACTTCAGGCTCATAAATTCCTCAACGCAGATGCAAACCGCATTAAACGGGGCGAATTCTACTTCCTTACACTTTCTACCTTGTTGGGAATGTATTTCATGATTTCGTCGGGTAACTTCCTGATGTTCTTTATCGGACTTGAAACAGCTTCTATCCCAATGGCTACGCTTGTGGCTTTTGACAAATCGAACCGCAAAGCAGCTGAATCGGGTGCTAAATACATTCTTTCAGCTGTGTTTGCTTCAAGTATTTCGGTATTTGGTATGTCGCTTATCTACGGTTCATGCGGAACGTTATACTTCACTGACCTGGCACACATTATTACAAACAGCAATCCGCTTCAAATCATGGCATTTGTTTTCTTTGCTGTAGGTCTTTTCTTCAAAATTTCGCTTGTACCTTTCCATTTGTGGACACCCGACGTATACGAAGGTTCGCAAACCAATATCACTTCCTATCTTTCAGTAATTTCTAAAGGTGCAGCTGTATTCGTTCTGTTCACCCTGCTTACCAAGGTATTCGGAAACCTGGTGAATCAATGGCAGCCAATACTTTATGGCTTAATCGTTGTGACCATTACACTTGGTAACGTGTTTGCCATCCGTCAGCAAAATCTGAAACGCTTCTTTGCATTCTCATCAATT
>CAIQOG010000219.1 GCA_903873355.1 uncultured Bacteroidales bacterium | reverse complement strand
GGCACTACTTTTCTGGAAATAAATCTGGTGGATAAAATTCTGGAATCCAGGGACAAATACCTGCTTCCAAGTTTCTGATTTTTTGAAAATCGAATTAAAAATCGTAATTTTGCAGCCTAAAAAATAATTTTAAAAGTTTTATCTAATGATGAATGCTCAGGATATCAAAAACGGAACCTGTATCCGTATGGACGGAAAACTCTATTTTGTTGTAGAATTTCTCCATGTAAAACCGGGAAAAGGAAATACCTTTATGCGTACCACACTGAAAGACGTGGTTGATGGTCGCGTTATTGAACGTCGTTTTAATATTGGTGAAAAACTGGAAGATGTGCGCGTAGAGCGTCGTCCTTATCAATTTGTATATAAAGAAGGTGCCGATTTCATTTTTATGAATCAGGAAACTTTCGATCAACAGCCCATCGCTCACGATTTGATTAATGGAGTTGACTTTCTGCTCGAAGGTATGAGCATTGAAGTAGTTACTGATGCATCAACAGATACAGTACTTTATGCAGATATGCCTGTAAAAGTTCAAATGAAAATAACTTATACCGAACCGGGCATGAAAGGCGATACTGCAACTAACACGCTGAAACCTGCTACTGTTGAATCGGGAGCTACCGTTCGGGTACCTTTATTTATCACAGAAGGCGAAACTATTGAAATTGATACCCGTGATGGATCATATCTAGGTCGTGTAAGAGCGTAATTCTAATATATATTGGATAAAAAGTCTGACAAACCCAACGTTTGTCAGACTTTTTTGTTTCGGGAGGTTCATTTTCTTATTTTTTTTTACGTAATTTGCATAAATAACTCTAACAACTATAATTATGAAAAAACGTATTCAGAGTTTCGGATATGCGGGAAAAGGCATCCGGTTTGTGATTGGTACCGAACCGAACATGAAAATACATGCTGCCGTTGCTGTATTGGTGGTTATTGCAGGATTTTACTTCCAAATCAGTGCGTCTGAGTGGATGGCGTGTTTATTATGTTTTGGTCTTGTTTTTACTACTGAAATGATAAACACAGCTATTGAAAGTATTGTTGATCTGGCATCACCGGCACAACATGAACTTGCCGGCAGAGCAAAGGATATTGCTGCCGGAGCAGTGTTAATCTGCGCTGTCATTTCAGCAATAGTAGGGGTGATTATCTTCGCTCCAAAAGTGTGGGTGTTATTATGAAGAGGTTTAATCCATTCTCCGACTTTTTTAATTTGCTGTATCCCGATTTATGTGTTGTTTGTGGCGAGAATCTTCTTAAAAACGAACAGCATATTTGTCTTTCGTGCCTCAGTTCCATTCCAAAAACAAATTATCATTTACTGGCTGATAATCCTATTGAAAAAAAGTTTTGGGGTAAAGTGCCTGTTCATAGGGCAACTGCTTTTTTCTTTTTCCAGAAAGGCTCATCATTCCAGAAGCTGCTCCATGCCCTGAAATACAAAGGCAACAAGGAAATTGGCGAAAAAATCGGGAAATACGCTGCGTTGGACTTATTAGAATCAGCCGAATTCAATACTGTTGATGTAATTATTCCAGTTCCGCTTCATCCATCTAAATACAAAAAGCGAGGCTACAATCAAAGCGAATTGATTGGTAAAGGATTGTCGGAAATACTTCAGGTACCTCAAGATACGACTACACTCCGTCGAACAAAAGAAAATACGACTCAAACCAAAAAATCAGTCTTTGAACGTTACGAAAATACGGAAGGCATTTTTGAATGCACTGAAAACTCAGCGTTTGCAGGTAAACATGTTCTTTTGGTCGATGATGTTCTAACAACGGGGTCTACCTTAGAGGCTTGTATACTGGCTTTACTTCTTTGTCCTGAGATTAGGATTAGTGTTTTTACACTTGCTGTGGCATAAATATTTGTAACGGTTTTGTCTTCAATAACTCTCGTTGGTTTAACCAAAAATAAGAATACTATTAAATACGATTGTCTTCGACTGAATATACTGCAAGCCTACTATTATTAATACTACTTCGTTATTATTTCCCTTATAGTAACATAATTGTATTAATATTTTTTTATTTGTAGCATTTTTAGGAGCGCTAAACAAATAAAATTAGTAGTTTTGCATTCGAATTTTTGATTTACTATTACTGCTGTTGCGTTTACATTTAACATGTATTGATATTAAAATAAGCTAAGTTGCTCTTTGACATTTTGATTGAATTGACGTTCTTCGCATAGCAAGTCACGTATAGGTGTTTTGTC
>CAIQOG010000218.1 GCA_903873355.1 uncultured Bacteroidales bacterium | reverse complement strand
GATGGTGATAAAATTGGCTCGTCAGAAACGGGTTCATCGAATTTTGAAATACCGGGACTCGATGAGTTCAGGGTTATTCAGGTGAAAACCGTTACCAATCCAAAAACCACCATTCACGTTTATTTTTCCGATCCGCTGAGTAAGCTTCAGGATATAAACGGTCTGATAAAACTTCAGCCTTCGGCCAAAGAAAATGTAGTGGTGTCGGGCAATATGGTTACGATTATTCCCCAGAAACCCATTGCGGGCAATGTGAAGCTTGTTGTTTTCAACGGATTGAAGAATAATCTCGAAAAAACAATGGCCAAAGATTATGTTGCCGTAATCAAGTTTATGAGTATGAAACCTCAGGTTGAGCTAATTGGCGAAGGGGTGATTGTTCCGCATACCAACGGCATTATGTTCCCGTTCAGGGCAGTTTGTCTGTCGGCAGTTGACGTGAAAGTGGTGCAGATTTTCGAAAATAACATTGTTCAGTTTCTTCAAACCAATCAACTGAATGGCGATCAGGAAATTAAGCGGGTGGGACGTGTGCTTTACGACAAGGAAGTGAAACAGATGTCCGATTCGCCCATAAATTACAACGAATGGAATAATTTCTCACTCGATTTATCCAAACTGATTGATACAGAACCCGGTGCAATTTACCGCGTGGAACTGTCGTTCCGCAAGAAACACTCACTCTATCAGCGCACTGCCGAGGATGCCAACAAGCTGGACTCGTATGTAGAACCCAAAGACCCGAACGAAAGTTACAATCAGCCCGATGATTCGTTCTGGAGTTATTACGAGGGCGATGGCGATTTTGATTACGAAGGTTATAACTGGGACGAGAAAGACGACCCCACCAAAGATTCGTAGTACATGATGGGCAACCACAGCGTTACACGCAATGTGCTGGCTTCCGATTTTGGAATTATAGCCAAAGCGGGTGGCAACAACGAGTATTTTGTGGCTATAACCGACCTGCGAACCACCGACCCACTGAAAGATATCGAAGTGGAATTCCGCAACCTTCAAAACCAACCCATGGCTACCGTAAAAACAGGCGAGGATGGTATGTGCAGCATCAAGCTGGCCGAAAAGCCCTTTGTGTTGATTGCCAAAAAGGAGAAACAACGCGGTTATCTCCGTCTCGACGATGCTTCATCTCTTTCGCTCAGTATGTTCGACGTAAAAGGTGAGCAACTCAAAAAAGGGGTGAAAGGCTTTATTTACGGCGAACGCGGCGTTTGGCGACCGGGCGATCCGATTTATCTGACTTTTATCCTCGAAGACAAAAACAATGCGCTGCCGCCGAATCACCCGGTTATTCTTGAACTTTTTACGCCTTCCGGACAGCTTTCTCAGCGGCTTGTGAAGGTGAATAATGTAAACGGATTTTATTGTTTTACTCTGACTACTCCGGGTGATGCACCTACCGGAAACTGGAATGCCAAAGTACAGGTTGGAGGTTCTACTTTTGCACGGACGCTGCGCATCGAAACCGTGAAACCTAACCGAATGAAGATTAATCTGAATTTTGCTTCGGCACTATTTCATAAAGGAGTTTCAGAGTCGGGAAAAATACAGGTTAACTGGTTGTATGGTGCTCCGGCTGCCAATGCCAAAGCCACAATCGAGGCTACGGTAGCTTCGGCCAAAACCACTTTTGAGAGCTGCAAAGGCTATGTTTTCGATGATCCTGTAAAGAAAATCAGCTCACAGGATATTCTTATTTTCAAAGGCAATGTGAATGGCGATGGAGTTGCCGAGTTGAAATTCAAATTAGATCTGGCATCCGATGCACCCGGCATGGTGGCGGTGCAAATGAAAACCCGTGCTTACGAAGCAAGCGGCGATTTCAGTATCGACCGTGCAGTTTTCAATTATTCGCCATTTAAAGCCTATACCGGAGTAAAGATTCCGGAAGGAAAAGGCTGGAACAATGCCCTGTTTGCCGATGAGAAAAACCTGATACCGCTGGCGTTGGTTGACGAATCGGGAAAACCGCTCGAAGGCAGGCTGAAAGTGGAGATTTACAGCGTATACTGGCGCTGGTGGTGGGATCAGTCTGCCGAAAAGAACACGGCTGATTACGTTTCGGGCGAGCATACCAAGCTTATGAAAACTGATTATGTTCAAGTGAAAAATGGTCGTGCAATTTACGAAATGACATTAAACAGTGAAATATGGGGACGGAAGTTTATCCGCATAACCGACACTTCGGGAGGTCACAGTACAGGAGCAATATTTTACACCATCGGCAAGGACTGGTGGAGTAATGCCGGAAGCCAAAATCCGGGTGGCGCTGAAATGCTGATGTTCCAAACGGATAAAAAACAGTATAAAGTAGGTGAAACAGTTTCGATAGAATTACCTATAACCCACAAGGGACGGGCTTTGGTAAGCATAGAAACCGGAAGCCGTGTGATTCAGAATTTCTGGTTTACACCCGAAACTGGTAAATCGAAATTTCAGTTCAAGGTTACTTCCGAAATGGCCCCGAATATCTATGTCCATGTTTCGTACATTCAGCCACACAACCACAGTAAAAACGATTTCCCGATTCGAATGTACGGCGTTCAGGCAGTGGCGGTGGAAGATCCTTCGACTCATCTTTCGCCGGTGATTTCGATGAAAAACGAACTGAAACCGAATGAGAAATTTACAGTAACCGTCAAAGAATCGTCCGGAAAACCCATGACCTGCACAGTTGCCATTGTCGACGAAGGACTACTCGATTTAACCCGTTTCAAAACCCCCGATCCCTGGGAGAATTTCTACAAACACGAAGCGCTGGGAGTTCGTACCTGGGATTTATACAAATACGTTGCCGGAGCATTTACCGGAAAACTATCGGGGCTGTTTGCCATTGGTGGCGATTTTTACCTGAATAATAAGGGTAAGGAAAACAACAACCGTTTCAAACCGGTGGTACTTTTCCAGGGACCTGTTGCGCTGGATGCCAACGAATCGAAAACATTGTCGTTCACCATGCCGAATTATATCGGTTCGGTACGTGTGATGATTGTGGCTGGCGAAAAAGGTGCTTACGGCACAGCCGAAAAAACCGTTCCGGTAAAACAGGCTTTAATGGTTCTGGCCACACTTCCAAGGGTTGTGAGCCCGACTGAAACAATCAAAGTACCGGTTACTGTTTTTGCCACCGAAAAGTCGATACGGAATGTAACTGTGAACATCGAACCGGATAAAAATTTCGAAGTTACAGATGGTTTAAGCCGCGAACTGGTATTCGACAAAACCGGTGAAAAGATAGTTGAGTTTAATGTAAAAGTGAAAAATCTGATT
>CAIQOG010000217.1 GCA_903873355.1 uncultured Bacteroidales bacterium | reverse complement strand
GACTTATTCGAAACCACAGGATTATTATCATAACCATCAAGGTAGTATTTGTAAACAATCCCTTTTGTGTTAGAGAAATCCATACCCGAAAATTGTAATTCAATGGTGTTTTTGTAATAGGGCAACACTATTTTTTCTGTATACTGAATAGCTTTTTTCAACAATATATCGCCATCTGTTTTTTCGCCGGGGTTAAGTTGTTTATTATCAATAAAGATATTAGTCAGGCACGGACAGACATTTGAGTTCTTGTTTTCCGATTTTTCAGGTGAAAAAATGACCAATCCGTTTATTCCACCCCAAAGCATGTATCCATTTTTGAACAAATAATTAGCATTATCCTTGAATTCATCAATTTTAAAGCGTGAAGAACTGATTAATTGTGTTATGTTTTCCGAACCTATATTCATGCGGAATAAATCGCGGTTGGTGGTCGCCCATAAGCGATTTTCACGATCGAACATCAAACCTTTAATTGTGTTTCCGGGTAATTGATTTTCAATTGTGTAGCGTTTAAAAGTTATTTTGTGTGACGCTTCATCCGACTTTATCAATTTATTTAACCCACCACCGAATGTACCAACCCACAGATTGCCGGATTTATCCTTTTGCAAGTTCAGTATGTAGTTATTACTTAAACTCTGAGGGTTGTCCGGGTCGTTCTTGTAACAAATGAAATATGGTTTTCCTTTATTCCCATCCGGAAAAATCATCTTGTTCAATCCGCCACCGGCTGTGCCAATCCATGCTTCACCATTGGGCTCAAACAAAATTGTCCGCACAGTATTGTGTGAAATTGATCCTTGTTGAGCAGGATTGGGGTGAAAGCCCTCAAATCTGTTTTCACTTTCGATATAACGATGTAACCCACCATTCCACTTAGCCGCCCAAACAGTTCCATATTTATCTTCGGCTATCGCAAAAACAGCTCCTTCTCCAAAAACCTGAAATTCCGACTCTTTCAGTGTAAAATACTTAACACTGAAATCACTCTTACTAAGCGGTTTGCGAGGATTGTACGATGAATTAAAGCTAAGTTGAATCAATCCCTCGCTGCTTCCTATCCACAGTCGTTGTTTCGAATCGAAATATAAGCAATAAATATTATTGTCTAATAACCATGAGTTATGGGACTTTGATAAGAAATCGACACTCAACCTTTCGGTTTTTGTTTTATCAATAAAAGCATTCAGGCCTTCCCCAATACGGATAATACCACCACCTTCAGAACCAATCCACAGCGCACCGGATTTATCTTCGCATACCGAATGAATAGCATTATTAAAAAATGGATTAGACTTTTCTTCACGTGATAACATCAAATCATCGAAAATATAGAATAATTGTTGATTAAGCGGAAAATTCAAAGCTCCATTGTTGTAAGTTCCCAACCAAAGTACATTATACCTGTCAACAAAAGTGCATAAAATCCGATTTGTGGGAAGATTGTTCAACGGATACTGACCAAAACTGTAGTTAATAACTGACTTTTTATTAGCTTTAAAAAGACCGTTTCCACTACCAATCCATAATTCATTTTGCTGATCAATATCCAATGTTACATTACCAATAAATGGACCAACTGAAAGTTTGGAACGAATTGCCAAGTCTGAATTTAGGGAAGATGTTGGAGCCTGAAAATTTATAATAGTACCGTTTCCGTAAGCTATCCAAACTGATTTATCGGGCGATTCTATGATGTTTTTTGCAGGTATCGATGCATTTTGTCCCCAGCCGATTAGATTGTCTACTTTTACTTGGTCGGCAGTAATTCGTTGAATGCCTTTTTCCGAACATACCCAAATGCCTCCCAATGTGCTTTTTGACATTCCGGTAGTAGTATTGCTTTTTAAAACCGGAACATAATTATTTCCTAGGTTATGTGTGTTGTAATGAATGAATTGTGTTTTTGAATCATTTATCACCAAGCGATCAATGCCTTTATTACGAATATTGAGCCAGATATTTCCATCGTTATCTTCTTCAATATTATCAATCATTCCTGATGCAATCGTCGTTGCATCAGTTGGATTATTCTGAAATCGAATAAAAGTGTTATTCTCAGGGTCATATTTATTTAACCCACCATCGCTGGTACCAATCCACAACATCCCGTTTTTATCCACTTTCAAAGAAGTGAGTACGTTGCTGCTCAAACTATTGGTTTTCAACGGGTCGTAACGAAAATAAATCATATTATAGCCATCGTAGCGATTCAAACCATCGTTGGTTGCCAACCAGATAAATCCGTTTTTATCCTGTACAATGTCATTGACCACATTTTCAGTCAGTCCTTCTTTACCTCCAATGTAATTAAAGTCCAATCTTTGTTGCGAATAGACCATACTGAAAACATTAGAAAGCATTAAGAGATAAAGTGTACTCAGGAGCTTTTTCATAGACTATATATTAATGGCAAATTTAATAAATTTTTCCGTAAACAGATTTGAAACATAATTTTCAGATTCAGGCAAAGAAGGGATGTTTGAAAATCCAAACATCCCCTCTTGCCTTAAAATACCAATTACCTGAGACTCAACTTTTAATAAATATAATTTGAATAGCTATATTAAAACCCTAATTATCGTGAAAAAATTAAAGTTTTGTTTTTAAATCGAATATAGTTTACTGAATAATTTTCGTTACATGTCCATTGACTTTAACAAGCACCATGCTTTTTGTAGCAATAGTTATTTCATTCACACCCGCAAGAGCTATGCCTTTAGCAATCATTTGTCCATTGGCTGAAATAATTTCATAAGGATAAGCTGAGTCAGTTTTAATAATAATCCTGCCTTTTGAAGAATAAATTACAGTAGTTTCAGTTGGATTATTTACGGCATTTGTACCCACAGTTAATGCATAGGACTTAGTACCACTGGTAAACATCGTAGATTGAGCCACTGTAGCCGTTATATTTGCAACACCTGCACTTACAATTATAACTGCGCCTGTAGAAGCTTCAACCGTTGCAACAGCAGTATTGTCACTACTATAAGTTATAGCTCCACCTGAATTACTACTTGCTTTTTCAGTGAAAGATGGATCACCTACATTCTTGTTTAAAGTAGCAGGCGTAGTTGTAAAAGTAGGGCTAAATGTAATTGTAGGAGCTACAGAAAAAGCTTTAGCCGCTTTAATTTTTACATTATCCAACCGAATGTTTGAATATGAAGTTGTTCCGGTAGCACCACTAACTGTCATTTGAAGATAGGCAGTTGCTGCATTAGCCAATGCGGGAAGATGAGAACCATTCGTAGGAATTGAAACGAGCTTTGAGCCATAGTATGTTCTTGCACCACCTGAAACTGCATAATATAGTGAATATATATCATAGTCTTCAATTTTTGTCCAACTTGAACCATCAGTGCTATATGACCAGGTTGTTGTTTTAAATGAAGTACTGTCAGTTGCTGTACCATGCCGTAAAATTCCATAGGAAATATCCACATAATCATATCCTGTCATTGAGAATTTAAATACGATCGATTTACCGTTTGTATCACTTGCAGGGCTGGTTGGTGTTTTGCGAGCTATAAGTAAAGCTGCCGGAGATGTGGTCACAGTACTAAAACCATCACCCGTAACAAGATTCCATGAAACTCCGGTAGTTCCACTAATTTCACCATATGATGGTAAAAAAGTACTTGAACCATTGGTACCATCTAAAAAGATATAACCTGTTCCAAAATTAGAAGGCATCACAGTTGGTGTATTTGGCGAATTTACAATAGCAACTGCACCGATCGTTGCATTGGCTGTTTGGAAATCCCAACCTGCAACGAGCGTTTGTGCAGATAGCATTGAGAATGATGTGGCTATACAAAGAGCCACAATTAAAGTTTTTAAAGAAGTAAGTGTTTTCATAAAAGTAATTTTATGTGGTTAATAATTTGTTTTTAATTTCTCCCGTTCTACTGAAACGTGGCATCGGAAGTTATTGTTTATTTTAATTAAAGATGTTTTTTGAAGTTTATTGTACCACAATTTTTTGTGTTTTGGAATCCACAGTTACCAAATAGATTCCTCTTCCTATTGTCAAAGTTTCTTTATTTGAATTAGTATTTACAGAAAGTACTTTACTTCCAGTAACAGAATAAATATTAACGGTTTGTCCACCAGCGTTTTCTATAATAATTGAGCCTTTTGCTGTATAGATATTTGATTTTGAAGCATCAGTACCGTTTCTTAAACTTGTAACATCCACATTTGCACCAGTTACAAATGGAGAGAAGGTGTCGAATGTGCCTGTGAAAGTTCCGGAATTTACAGTAACCCCAGCATTGTTTACATACGCACCACTCACATAATGACCAATAACTGGACTTGTTACAGATTCAACCAGATTTGATGGCGTCAATGCAATCACTGTTGACGATGCTACAACAGGAGTAATATCCCATTCTTTGGGGTTGTACCGAACACCATAAGCCGGAGTACCCGACAAGGTAGTATATGCTTTTACTGCGAATGAAGTAAGAGTAGTTGGGGTTACGCTTACCGGATCATAGCTGCTTGCGGAAGCACCAACCGGGAAAAGTAATGAGGGAACAGTTGCAACAACTGTTTGATTCAGTTTGCCAACACCATCAGTTATTATATAATTTGAAGAAGAAGTCCCTGCAATAGACCCTTTTGTACCAATGGTCAAATCGTTTACTCCAAGACTTAGTTTCCCGCTTGTAAGTGTCAATGTACTGTCAATCGCAATGCTTGCATTTAAGCTTACACCGGCTGCATTGTTTAATGTAACTAATTTACACTTATTATTTGTTAATGAAGGGAAATTTTGAGCTGTTGACCCGCTAAAGATAAGAGATCCTTTTGAATAATGAGTTAAGGTACCACCATTATTAGCAGCAACACCTTTCAATGTCAAAGTATTGACTCCAATAGTAAATGCACCTGTAGTAAGCGTGAGTGTACCGTTTACTGTAACTGTTGAACCCAATGTTACACCCAAAGCATTATTTATTGTTAAATCATTTATGCTGGCTGGTATATATGAACCGGTTGTTTGAGCTACAGCCCCATTAAGAACATAACTAACACCACTGTTTTGTACCGCACCACTACCACTCAAACAATATGATGTTGGACTCGCTGTTTTGAGTGTAGATCCTGAGTTCAGTGTTACCACATAGCCTGAACCAGAGCTAATAGTTGCCGTTTTACAATCTAAAATTCCTCCACTGTTGTTATTGAAAATTGCTTTATCTAAACAAGAAGTCCCAGATGTCGGAGGATTAAGAATAAAAGTTCCGGTATTATTAATTGTAAGTCTGCCTGCTGTACCTCCGGTACTAGTAAATGTACCATTTAGCTCAAATGTTCCGCTATTGGTTATTGTTGATGTCAATGATCCTGAAGTATAAGTAGTATTACCATGATATAAACAATAACCTGTGTTGGCAACTGAGCTGGTATTCACCAAAGTCATTGTTCCTGCATTGGTTATTGTATTCGTATTGGTACCATTCGCAGCTTGAGTTACTAAATTCATGGCCCCTGAATAAGTACCGGATATAGCGACATTTGCACTGATAACACCGTTATTGGTAAAAGAAAGGTTATTTGTACCCGATCCGGCTGAGTTAGTCAAGTTAAAACATCCTGCAATCGGTCCATTAATATTGATAGTACCATTATTTGTAAATGAACCACCACCTGCAGTTGAAAAATTAAGATAAACCCCTTTAGCAGTATTTCCAGTGAGCGAATATAGTGTTAAGGTAGTTCCTGAATCAATTGTAACATTAGTACCATTCCCATTTTGTAATAAAATACCAGCTGCTACCCCGGTACCAGAAGTGCCCAATGTGAACCCTGTGCCACTAATAAGAACCGGACTGGTTGTATTCGAGGCAACGTTTAAAGCAGCTGCATTGGCTTTTAATATTAATGTACTGGAACTTGGAAATGCTATTTTATAGGTAGAATTGGCATTGGTACCATTAAAGTAAACAGAACTACCTGTACCTGCCGAAGTGTTAATGCTTAAACTACCAGAGCCCGAATACGAATAGGTTGTGGCTGAACCGGGTGCTACAACCGGTGTTGTACAAATGATACCATATCCTGCACCTGTAGCCGCTGCTGTGATAGTAAAAGTACCATTATTCACTATATTTCCACCTTTCAATAAAACCGTTGGAATAACTACAGTTCCTGTTCCGTTAACCGCTAAAGTTGCTCCGTTGCTAATAGTTAAAGTTGAACCAGAAGAAGCACCTGTTGCGTTACTTACGGTTAACGTAGAGATAGTAAGTGAACCGGAAGCTAATGATGGTGTCCCACCATTTGAAACAACTACAGAGTCTGTAGCTCCGACTTCACCTGGATAGGTACTTGTACCTGGAACCGTTCCTCTGGAAATAGTCCAGTTTGTGGTTATTGCCCAATCATTACTGGTACTACCATTCCAGATAAATGCATCCTTAGCACTAAGTGAGTTAGTTATTGAGCTGGCAAACAGTACAATGATGGCAATAGCTGTAATCGTATAAGCCTTTGAAAATGAGTTGTGTAATTTTCTTGTTTTCATAATTTTATATTTAATGTTCTTACTATTTATTTAATCGGAATAGCCTTGAATTTAATATTGTCAAACCGCACCTGACTTGTACCATCATCGGTAGTAGCACCATCGAGTGTAATTTTGAAAAATGCATCCGTTACGTTATCCAAGGCCGAAATTACAGGGAGTTTAATGAGTTTGAATACGTTTCTATCCTCAATGGTTGTTGAACCACACTCAGTCCATTTTACAGCATCGGTGCTGTAAGCCCAATTATGTTTATTAAAACCATTAGGAGCTACCAATGCTGAATACGAAATAAGCAGGTTCTTAAAATCTTTCATCGAGAATTTAAAAACGATGTACTTTCCATTGTTGACTGATTTCCCAATGGCTAATGCAGCCGGACCTTTTTGTTCTTCAGAAAAACCATCCCCTGCGTTTGGCCAATCACCCACGCCATTGTTACTTGTAATGCTCCATACTTTATAAGGACCTGTTCCATACGTACCATCCAAATAGAGTGTTCCACTACCAAAATTGGCAATGAAAACATTTTGAGTGAAATTTGTCATGTCCTTTGTCGGAACAATAGCTGTTCCACCGGTTGAGCTAGTCTGAAAATCCCAGCCGGCTATAAGTTTTTGGGCTGAGCAAGTAAAGGATATAGATGCTAAAAGAAGAACAACAAAGATAGATTTGATAGAGTTAGTTTTTTTCATAATGATTTTTGAATTTAATGTTCAGTACAAAATAAGATTGAAATTGGAAAAATTAAAGGGACAATTAGGTATTAATTAGGGTTTAAATGGGTAAATATTAGTTTATATTTATAGTTTACAGTTGTTGATTCCTGACTCTATTCTTTTACAAATCGTTTTACCTGACAATTTTTATCTGTATTGATTTTTACTATATACAAACCACTACTAAAATCCGAAACTTGCACCTGTGTTTTATCAGAATTCACATTGAATTTTTTATAAAGTTTCCCGTGCAGATCGTAAATTTCAATTGAACGAAGACTTGATCCCGGAGATGTAATGTTCAAATTATCAGTTGTAGTAGTCGGAAAAACATTAATATCATTCAATACTGTAGTGTCCTGAAATGAAGTAATAATAGTAGCACCTGTTGAAAAACTCCACACATCACCTTTTATTACGGTGTTATCAGCTAATACTGCATCAATTCTCCAAAAATAGGATGTACCTACGGCTAATGCCGGTAAGGTATATACATTTCTGTTTCCTTTCAGAATACCTTTATATTCACTGTTACCTGTGGTTGCATTAATTACATTGGCAAGGTTTGTTCCGAAATATACTTTATGAGCAACCGCATTATATCCCTGTAACCACATTAGAACATCCCTCGAAACAGAAACATTAACTGTGGCATCCGGCACAATTGGAAAACCTGCTTTGGAAGTTCGTTGACCCGGAATCCAGTAGATACTATCACCACGTTCATACGCTCCAATATCGGGAGCAGAACCAAACACACTGGTTGTAAAACCTGCCACAACAACACCTTTGTTATAAACAGCAGTTGCAGTTGTTTTTGGTCTGAAGTCATAATTTGTAGTATCTTCCATCAATGCATCCGGCACAGTGCCTATTGAGTTATTACTTTTCGTTCCTAACGTTCCAAGTGCCTTTCCATTCCAATCGCCGTAAATTGTTTGTGCCATGTTGTTTTGAACCGAACTGTATATATTCTCATTAGTAAGTGAAGTACGCACTATCATTGCACTTTTAACTGTATTATTTTTGCTATGCTGAAAAAAAGTATTGTTGTATACATAGTTTGCATCTGCAGCGGTAGGTGATGCTATATTTTTTAGTTCAACACCTGTACTTCCAATATTCCATCCCACGTTGTGGTCAATAATTAGTCCGGTTGTGTTATCATCTCCCCGAATGGCCATACCGCCTCCCCAATCTAATGGTGGAGTTCCAGCAGAAGAATCGTAAATCCAGTTATGATGAATCCGTGTACCGCTACAAGTATTATTGGTATAAATGGCTGAATGATCTCTGTTGCCGCCCCAGCAAGCGCGAAAAGCGTTGTAACATTTGTTCAGATACACATCGTTTCCACCTTGACCGAGATTGAAACAAATTCCCCCCACATCGTAAAAGCTGTTGTAACGAACAACAGCATTGCCACCTGTTCCCACATAGACTGCCCAGTTTCTGCTCACTTCCAAAGGTGGATAAGCAAGTGAAGAACTGTAACAAAAGTCATGGAAAACATTATTTTCAATCACATTTCCATATCCGTTTACCAAAAGAGCATCCAATATACCATGTTCGAAAGTATTGTTCAGCACTTTTACTGTGTCCGCCTGAATAAACGGAAAATTGTTATCATTATTTACATAAGGATCGGTGGCTGCTGTATTCAGGTATTCAGTCCAGGAAGAATATAATACCTTATTGTTTTTGAAGGTAATTCCGTTGCTGCGAGAACCATATGATTTCCCAAAAGAAAATGCAGTACCCCAAAAAGTTATACCGTCAACGGTCAGGTAATCGGAATTCAAGTCGGCAGTAAAACCATAATTCCTTGTTTTTATTTCAATGATTGAAGTGTTGGGGTCTTTGCCGTTTATGGGGTAGTAATAAATTTTCTTGTTCGTTGCATCGTAATACCATTCACCGGGAGTATCTAAAAAGATTTTCTGACCCACCAGGTAATATCTGTCATCATTCCAACTCAACGTATTACCGACAACACTACTTCCCAAATCCTGAGGGTAAGTAAATGTGCTTGTATAAGCAGTATGTGCTAAAATTGTACGTGTCCAGGTATAATACTGATGATTTACATTCAATACGGCTCGTGCACTGGTTACATTCCATCCGGTTAATGCTAAATGATTATCGCTGACTGTACCATAACTGTTTCCGGTAGCATCAACTGTTGACCATACACCGGGTGAAAAGAAATTCCAATCACCGTTTGCATCTTTGGGCACATTGGGCCATCGGGCTTCCAGCATGGGTTTGCTATCGCAGAATAATTGTTCAAAAGCACTACCGGAATATGATGCCACCCAGACATTGGTCATCCCTGAGTTTGACGACCATGATAGTGATTGAACATCCAATCCGGAAATAATTGCATTTTCAGCATTATAAGCAGTAAGGGTTATTGGTTTGTTATATGAGCCTGATTTACCAACTAATGCTATAGTTTCACGATAAGTACCGGCACGTAGATAGATAAAATCACTAGCACCAGCTTTTGTATAAGCGTAACTAATAGTTAAAAATGGATTTGCTAGTGATCCATTATTACTGTTGCTGCCAGTCGGTGATACATAATAAGATGAAGGATAAACAGAAAAAATTGAAAGGATAAACAAAAGGAGTAAATAATGTTTTCTCACGCTAGTATTTTATTTATGAATAATGTAATGACAAAAATAAGTACTCTCAAATCAATGAACAAGGTCAAATGAATAAAGATAAAGGGTGTAATGGGTAAAAGAACATCTGAGATATACATCCCAGATGTTGTTATTTCATTCCTCGTACTGCCTCATATGCTTTGTGGTTATTTCCCTGCGCTGTTCGAGGGTTATATCATCCTGATATTTCTTCTGTAGCCGGACGATTTCTTTTTTCAGTTCGGCAATCTGTTTATGATAGACAGGATTGTTGTATTGATTTTTCAACTCATTTTTGTCGGTTTTCAAATCGTAAAATTCCCATACATCCACATCGTAATAGAAATGAATCAGCTTGTAACGGTCAGTGCGAACTCCGTAATGTGGCTGGACATTGTGGTAACGTGGATATTCAAAGTATTGATAATATGCTGATTTACGCCATTTTTTTTCTTTGGGAGTTTGCTCCAAAAGTGGTCGTAGACTTTCACCATGCACATCGGCTGGGATTTTCACACCGGCATAATCGAGCAAAGTAGGCATAATATCTACATTCATTGCCAATTCCGGAATTTTTCGCATACCCGGATTTTTGATTGAACTAGGCAAACTCACCAGACATGCCATTTGCAGACTTTCTTCGTACATCCAGCGTTTATCAAACAAGCCGTGTTCGCCCAGGTAGAAACCCTGATCACCCATGTAAATGATTAGTGTGTTTTCATACAATCCGTTCTTTTTGAGATAATCAATCACGCGCCCAACGTTATCATCCACCGACCGCACACAGCGCAGATAATCTTTCAGGTATTTCTGGAATTTCCACATTTTAAGCTCTTTATCACTCATTTTGGAGTCGGGAGTAACGGGCTGACGTTCACCCAACATCCCCCAACTCAGCCATTTTTCACGTTTTAGTCCGGTCAGGCTATCGGGAGGTGTCATCTTAAGATCGTTGCGTGAAAGATGATAGGCTATGGTAGCCATATTTTTACCCAAGGTCAATTCACGACCGCTATAATCATCGTCGAAAGTTTCAGGTGTAGGAATGGTAATGTCGTCAAAAAGATGTTCGTATTTAATATCCGGTTCCCATGGTCGGTGCGGTGCTTTGAAATTCAGCATCATGCAGAAAGGTTTACTTTTATCGCGACCCTTATCCATCCAGTCCAACGCCGCATCGGCAGTTAAATCGGTGGCGTATCCTTTTCGCACTTCCTGTTTGCCATTTACTTTAAAAATCGGATCCCAATACGTTCCCTGCTGACCAGGGTTGTTGTGAATCATCCAATAATCAAAACCCGTCGGGTCGGAAAAGAGGTGCCATTTACCGAAAAGAGATGTGTTGTAACCGGCTGCCTGCAGGTATTTGGAAACGGTTGGTTGCAAACCGTCAAAAATAACGCCCCCTTCGTTTTGAGTAAATCCATTGGCTGTACTAAATTTTCCTGTCAGCAAACAAGCACGACTCGGTCCCGATATAGCATTGGTACATAACATATTAGAAAACAAGACTCCACTTTGTGCAATTTTGTCGATATTGGGTGTCGGAGCTATTTTTGAAAGCTCACTTCCATAAGCACTTATGGCGGTTCTGGCATGATCGTCGGATAAAATGAAAAGTATATTGGGTCTGGATTTTGGTTGTTTGGGTTGTTGTGCCAATATAGAATTTGCCGACAAAAGCAGCAGGGACGAACCTGTAAAGGCTATAATTTTATTTTGTTTAGACATGATTTTTGTTTTAGTAAAAAGATTTTTTATTTGTTGATTTTCACTTCTTTCACCTGACTTTCTGAACAGCCGATAAAATCCATTGGCAAACAGTTGATTGCTGTAAGTTTCAGGTTCTCTAATACAAAACTGGTACAGTTGCTGAACTGCAACAATGCAGATGGTTTGCCATCTATATCCACACCAGGCAACAGATTGTTGAATGCATTGGAATTTCCATCAATTGTGCCACCACCTTTAATGCTGAAATTCTTTGCATTTTTAGCACAGATTAATCCACTAAATCTTCCATCAATCTTCTTATAATCATTCGGATAAGGAGAACCAAACAAAACCGTGGCAGTATCCAATTGCAGGGTTACATTATCTTTCAATATAATCCGTCCAATACAATAACGACCTGCACCAAATAACACTGTTCCTCCACCTTTATTGGCACAGAAATCAATGGCTTTCTGAACCTGAGCGGTCAACATTCTTGATTCATTGGCCAACCAGCGCAAGTCGTTTGGCGGTGTTCCGGCAGGTGCAATCAGTTTTCGGTAGGGCAGATAGTTTGATGGTAAAATAGTTTTAGGATTTTCGACATGCCCCGATTTTCTACAGCCCGGACCTGGTTTTCCATCACCCAAATCGGCTGCTTCCGATTGTGCCAGTTTCTCCAATCTTGCAACAATTTCAGGATATTGAGCTGCCACGTTATTCTTTTCACTCTGGTCTGTTTTGAGGTTATATAATTCAGGGGTTTTCAGGAATTGACCGGATTCTTCTTTGCGAATAAGTTTCCAATCGCTTTCACGGATAGCCCCCAAATCATCATTCAGGTAATAATTAAAATGCATTCGTGGTGCTTTGGCATTGGGTTCTCCCGATAGTTGAGGCCACAGGTTTACGCCATCAATTTTGCGGTCGGTGGGCAGTTTTCCACCTGCCAGCGTTACCAATGTGGGCAAAATATCCATGTTCGAAGTAATGGCATCACAACTTGTACCGGCTTTGATCTTTCCCGGCCACCAGGCAATGGTGGGTACACGCAGTCCTCCTTCGTAAACCGTATGCTTAACGCCACGAAACGGTAAATTACTGCCGCCTTTCTGACTGCGACCCTGCATAGGAAACGGAGAGCCATTATCGGAAGTAAAAATCACCATGGTATTCTCGTCCAGGCCTTCTTTTCGCAAAGCATTCATTACTTCGCCCACGCTCCAGTCCATTTCTTCATCCCAGTCAGCCAGTTCACCGTTTCCGGTACGACCACTGAATTTTTTGGATGGGTGGAAAGGCACATGTACCGCATTATGAGCCAGATATAAAAAGAATGGACGATTCTTATTTTCGTGAATAAATTTGACCGATTCTTTGGTATAATCTTCAATTAGAGCTTCCTGATCCTCGGTTTTTACCCGTTTCAGCACTTTGTCATTCCGTAACAGTGGTAATGGTGGCATGGGTTCATTCTGACGAGGGTCTGAGGTTGCTTCGTATTGCGATTTTCCACCTTCTTCGCTTGGACTCATATCGTTGGAATAGGGCAAACCAAAATAATAATCAAAGCCATTGCGGTTGGGCATAAATTCAGGCGCATCGCCCAAATGCCATTTACCAATGCAGGCTGTTTTGTAGCCCTGAGCTTTCAACAATTCGGCCACCGTAAGTTCGTCCGGATTTATTCCATTTTGGTCGGCAGGCATAAATACGCCTTCGGGCATACCGGCTCGAATTGGATAACTACCGGTCATCAGAGCCATGCGCGAAGGGGAACTAATCGGACAAGCGTAAAAACTGATCAGCTTCATACCTTCGGCAGCCATTTTGTCCAAGTTAGGCGTTTTCTGTGTAGTTGCACCAAAAGGTCCAATATCACCATAACCCATATCGTCAATCAAAATGACCACGAAATTAGGTTTGCTGTTTTTGGCTTCAGCCTGATTCATCAAAGCACTAGCAGCTATACATAAGGGTGCAAGAGCAGTGGTACGGGAAATTTTAATTTTATTGAATAACATTTTTTTTTTATGTCAAGATTCAAAAATACTACTTTTTTATGGTTCCATATTCGTCACTGGTTCCCTTAGTAACCATTCAATCAATTCACGACTCAATGCCGCTTGCTTCTCTTTGTATTTCGGTTTGTCAATCAGGTTATGCATTTCGTATGGGTCGTTTTTCAGGTCATACAGTTCATTCACAAAACCGGTATTGAATACATACTTCCAGTTGTCGCGCCGAATCATCATTGAACGTCCTTTGGTGGTATAGTCGATAAACCAGAACATACCTTCTTCTTTTTCGCGTTTTTTTCGCACTTCCTCAAAGGTTTTTCTGTCCATCGCCGGTGGTGGCGTTTTAGCATCGCCCACTTCCGCAAAAATTACATCGCGAAACTCGGTTTTTTCCCCGTTCAGTACTTTCATAAACGATTTCCCCTGCACATTTCGGGGATAAGAATAACCCAGATAATCAAACAAAGTAGGGAAAACATCGATATTGCTAATCTGCACTTTTACGTGTTTGTGGTCGGTCATTCCGGGAATTTTCACTATCATTGGTACACGAATCAACGTTTCCTGAAACCCACCGGTTTTGGCTACAATGCCGTAATTACCGCCCCAATCGCCATGGTCGGACATAAAAACAACTATGGTATTTTTATCGAGTCCCAATTCTTTCAATTTGTCTAAAAACATACCAATGGCATGATCTACAAACGTTATCTGACCGTAATAGGTAGCTATAACGCGACGGCGTTCGGCATCGGTATAATTATTAGTTCCTACTGCCTGTGTCTGCACGAAATGTTTAAAAGGCGCACCTTTCCAGTCAAACTCCGGATGGGCCATTATTACATCCTTCGGATTATACATTGAGTAATAAGGTTCGGGTACTACCGTTGGCCAATGCGGGTCGCCAAACGAGAAGTAGAGCATAAAAGGTTTTTCCTTGTTTTGCTCCAGAAATTTGATTCCATCTTCGGCAATCCGATACGTTGGGCATTGCTCTTGTGGAAAAGGCATTGGTCCAGGCACAAGCCCTTCCAGTAGCATTTTCGATTTTTCAAAACCCGGACGTGGATCTTTTCTCAAATAGGCATTTACTTTTTTATCTGCATCTGTTATTGTTCCATGTATTCTTCCAAAATGTCCGGTTTCTTCCCAATAATCGAAATTCTTTGCTATGTAAGCATCATCAAAACAATGATTTTTTCCTGCAATCCCAATGCTATATCCTTTGGCTTTCAGTGGCTCAACAAATGTCCACTCATTCTCTTTTAATTGATTGTCATTAAAAACCTTACCGGTTCGGTGAACGTACTTTCCTGTAAAAATGCTGGTACGACTGGGAACGCTGATTGGACTCACACAGTAAGCATTTTCAAAAGCTTTTCCTTCTTCGGCTAATTTATCCAGATTAGGAGTTTTGATAATGGGATGACCCATATAACCTGCAAAATCATAACGGTGTTGGTCATCCATAATAATGACCACGTTCATTGGCTTTTGTGCTTGTGCAAAAAGTGAAGTAACAGTTAATATTGGCAATAATTTTCTGCTTTTCATTCTATCTTAATTACATTAAGGTGCGTCTAAATGTGAAGTTCTATTCTCCAGTTCTTTAACTGCCTTGTAATTTTCATTGTAGTTTCTCATTCTTCGATATGAAATCGATGTCGTGTCCATTTTCGGTACGAGCTTCGAAATCAATTCAAACTGTTGTACTGCCAACTGAGAACTTTCATCTTTGTTTGGATTGCATTTTTCGTAATCGTGGTTTCGTTTATCACCACAAAACCAGAGTGTATTATATCCATCCATAATCCATTCGGAGAGTCTAATCATCCTAAAACGACTGTGGTCAGTATGAATCCAATCTCTTCCTTTGAATGCTTCTCCCTTTAAAGCCGGTAAAAAACTCTTTCCATCAAACTTCTCATTTTGAGGCAGTTTGATATCCATAATTTGAGCTAAGGTTGGCAGCATATCTGTAAAATCGACCAAAGCCAACTGAGGTTCATTTTTCTTCAAAATGCGTGGCCCTCGCACTATCAATGGCACTCGCGGTCCTCGCTCTTCTACCACACTGCCTTTCCAGCCGGTTGTGGCATTATCGGCTGTGAAAATTATGATTGTATTGTCATAGATACCCAATTCCTTCAACTTTCTAACCAACTTACCCACTTCATAATCCAAATATTCTATATCGGCTTTCAGTGTTCCCGCTGTTTTCTGTTTCGTCCCATCGGGATTGTAAAGTTGCTTCCCACCAGCATCCCGTTTCGGTGTTTCAACATATTTCCAATCCAAGATTTGCGAACTTTTAACTTTATCTTCAGGATTTCGGTGTTCATAATCCCAACTTACATGGGGTAGATTCGTTGTCCAATAATAAAAGAAAGATTCATTTTTGTGACGCGTTATAAAATCAAGCATAAAAGCATTGTGTAAATCCTCGGTATAATCCTGCGGACTTGTTTTCTGTGCTTTTCCATTTAACCCAAAAGGCCCACCCCAATACATAGGAACCTGACCTGCCAGCACAAAATCATCCGGGCATACAGCACCTGTCCAAGGTAGCGTTTTGTAAGGCAAAGACCATTCGTCAAATGACCAATCTTTTGTGGGATCTCCACCCCCCATTTGCCATTTCCCAGACATGGCCGTGGTGTAACCTGCCTGTTTAGCTAACTTACTTATTAAAGTATTTTTCTTGAATAATAGAGCATTGGGCTCATCCCCTTTTGGCGTAGAACGTACATCAAACCATCCTGTTTGGTAGGCATATTTACCGGTCAGTAACATGGCTCTAGCAGGTGAACTCACCGCAGCTCCCCAACAAGTGCTGAAATGTGTTCCTTCTTCGGCAAGTTTGTCAATATTCGGAGTTTTATGTTGCTTATTGCCATAAATGCTCAATTCTTTTGCAGACATATCATCCGCAAGAATTAAGATGATATTGGGATTCTTCTCCTGAGCAATTAGTTGCACGGAAGAAAGGAGCAACAACGCGGAAAATCCACTGATTTGATTCATTGTGTTTTTTTATTTGCTCACATTAAAACTCCATACATCACCTTTAACCGCCGAGCCATCTCCCATAATAACATCAACCCGCCAAAAGTATTTTTGTCCGGCAACCAATTTAGGCAAAGTAAACACATTTTTTTCTCCCGTGTATTTACCTGAATTAGATAATTTTGCAGCATCCGTTCCAAAATAAACCTGATGCGAAACTGCTTTGTGTGCTAGTCGCCACATCAACACATCACGGTCAGCTGAAATCGTTGCAGCATCCGGAACAATTGGGAATGAAGCTTTCACTTCGCGCCTGCCTGGAATTCGGTAAATACTGTCACCTCGTTCGTAAGCACCTATATCAGGTGCTGAACCAAACTGACAATCGGTAAGATCTTGAAATACTTTCCCTTTGTCAATTACATCGGTGGCAGTTGCTTTGGGTCTAAAATCGAAGGACAATGGATTTTCCAACAAGCTTTCAACTACTTTTCCAGTTGCATTGTGGCTGTAATCGGCAAGCGTTTCAATTGGTCTGGCAAACCAATGACCATATATAGTTTCTGATAAATTATTGACAACAGAACTATACTGATTACACATATTACGATGCGTCTCCACGATCATACCACTTTTTACTTTATTGTATTTGCTGTGTTGAAAAATGGTATTACTACAAGCTCTGTTTGCCATGTCCGGTGTAGGATTGTCGGGGTTTTTCAATTCAATTCCGGCACTACCAATGTTCCAAATCACATTGTGATCTATTGTTAAACCAGTTGTTTTATCATCGCCCCGAATGCCCATACCGCCGCCCCATTGGTGTGGTGGAGTTCCTGCATATCCTTCGTGCACCCAGTTGTGATGCAGTCGGGTTCCATGGCAGAAAATATTCTGTGCATAAAGAGCAGACACGTCCTTATTTCCTCCCCAGCATGAACGATAAACATTATACATATCATTCATACATACATCATTATCCGCTTGTGCCACCTGAAGTGCAATACCGCCACTGTTGTAAATTGTATTGTATCGGACGGTTGCTTTGCCAGCTTTACCAATCAGCGCTTCCCAAGGTTTACTCACTTGTAAGGGTGGAAAGCCCAATGTTGAATTATAATTAAAATCATGAAATAGATTATTTTCAATCAGATTTGAGAAACCGCTGATATATAGTGCACTCATTGCTCCGTAAGCAAAAATATTATTTGAAACTATTGCATTGTCTGCGTCAATCATTGGGTAGTTTCTGTCGCATTTCCCATGGACATCTTCTTTTGGCATCGAAAAATATTCAGTCCACGAAGAGCATAAAACAGTATTATTCATGAAAACAATATTGCTGCTTCTGCTATTATAGTCTTTCCCAAACTTAAAAGCTGTTCCAAAAAAGGTAATACCATCAACGGTTATGAAATTCGAATTTGCCGAAGCAGTCAACGAATAATTCCGTATTTTCACTTCCATCTGTGCCTTTTGAGGCGTTTTTCCCTCTGACATACATATAAAAAGCTGTTTTTTGTTACTGTCGTAAAACCATTCGCCTGGTGCATCCAGAAATTCTTTTTTGCCAATCAAATAATACCTGTCGTCATCAAATTTTAGTTTTGCGCCTGACTCATCCTCTGCTTTGACACTATTTCCCAAATTTTTGGGATAACTGAAACTATTACTACCTGCCGAATGACTTTCTACTGTTCTTGTCCAGACAAAAAACTGGTGACAAACATTCAAAATCGCTGTCGCCCCGGTTACATCCCAACTTGTTTTTGCTAAATCAACATCCTTTATAATCCCATAATTATTTCCGATTGAATCGACAGCCGCCCATAAGTTGGGTGAAAAGAAGTCCCAATCACCATTTTTATCTCTCGGCACATTGGGCCAACGAGCTTCAAGCATCGGTTTTCCATCCATAAAAAGTTGCTCGAATTCTTCACCGTTAAACTCGGCTACGAATATGCCTTTTTTGTCGGTTGGTTTCCATTTCAGATTCAGAATGTCCAAGCCAGAAATGATTGGGTTTTCACCTTTGGCTGCCTGAATCACAATAGGTGCTCTGGCAACTCCGGATTGTTTAATGGTAATGTTTTCGCGATACGTTCCGTTATGCACTGAGCATATATCACCCGCCTGCATTTTATTGACTGCTGCCTGAATGGTTCGTAATGGTTTATCAAAAGTTCCTGAATTGGCATCGTTTCCTGAAGGGGAAACTTGCCAAACGGTAGCATAAATTGCTATTGGACAAATGAGTAGAAGTAATCCAATTGTTTTTTTAAAGTTCATAAGTTCATTTTTTTAGTTTATTTCAAAATTCTCTTTCATGTCGTCAGTTTTTGGTTTTAGGAAAGACAACTGAATTATTAAAACGATTAAAACAATTACTGTCATTAATGCAAAATCACGTCCGAGATTTCCGGCATCAGTTGATTTTCCCAAAAAAGTAGTAATGACAGCTCCTGCAAAAACTCCAGCCATATTCATTATTCCATAAGCTGTTGCCCTGTTTTGTGAGGGAACAAACTGGCATAAGATTGGCATATTATTACCGTCAAACATGCCGAAACCAAATCCAAACAATATAGCGCCAGTTATTACCATAACTAAGGAATGACCAAATCCAATAATTGCTAATGATGGGATAATCAGGCTTAATCCAATTGCTCCTGTGTATATACGTCCTTTCAAATTAGAGATTATCCATCTGTCTGATAGAATTCCTCCAAATATAACTCCGATAAATGAAGAAAGTGCAATTGTTATAGTAGCCATTGGTCCGGCAACTGACATATCAATTGAAAGACTTTGAGAAAATAATGTAGGTAACCAGTTTTTAGTAGCCCATCCGGGCAAACTTGGAACGCAGAAATAGAGTAAAATAACCCAAAAGAATGTATTGCTGAACAACATTGCTAAAACTTTCAAAACGGAAGTTTTATTCATTGACGACATTCCGGATTTAATATTATCGGCAGTTCGTGCTTTATCTTTTAAAAAGAATGCTAACAATACACTATAGCTTACCCCAATAATTCCGAACCAATGAAAAGTTTGATTCCAGGAATAAGCTAAAGCTAGGGTAGCACCAAAACCTCCAATCGCTTGACCAAGATAAAGCCCTGTCATATGAATACTAACTGCTAATGATCGTGTTTTTTGTTGATGATAATCAGCAATAAGTGATAATGCACTGGGTAGATAAAGAGCTTCGCTCACGCCCATAATTCCTCTAAGAATGTATAATTGATTGTAGTTAGAAGCAAATCCAATTAATAAAGTTACAGCTGACCATACCCCCAGGCTACAAACTATCAACCACTTACGACTTATTCTATCAGCTATTATACCTGATACCGGACTCATAAGTCCATAAATCCAAAGAAAGATAGCCATAAGCCTACCAAAATTTGCTGCCGATTCAAGTTCAACAATATCTTTCATCATTGATATTCGCATTGTCGAAAGCATTTGCCTGTCCATATAGTTAAGCAATGCTACAAACCACAACAAACCTACTACTATCCAAGGATATGAGACTCTATTTTTCATTTTGTTTCAAAATTTCATCAATATTTATTTGCTGAAACACCAAATCAGCTTGACTACTTTCGTACAAAACACCTAATGTATTATCGTTAATTGATGTGAGGCAGGAATATCCGGCACTTTTGTATTCATCAAGTGTTAACCAATTATTTTGCGGCCAGGTGTTACCTTGGTCAAAACTAACTTTTATAGTCAGGTTTATACGTTGGCTTTTATCATTCGGATTTGAAAAAAACAATAAACTTTTTTCACGCCCATTCACCATATATTTATGTCGATGTATACAGCCCATACATGTTGGTTCAATCAATACCTTACTTAATGTTGGGCATTCAGACCACGTTTGTCCTCTATCTGAACTGACACAAATCCTTCGACCATTTGTTAATGTGTCATTGCGGTTTTTGTTATCTCTCATATTGAGCATAAGATTCCCGTTATTTAGTTCTACTGCCATGCATTCAGACACATCGTAGAAAGCAGGATTACTGGTTTCCCATGTTCTTCCATGATCTTTACTCAATGTAATATTTGAGAAAGGTTTCCCAGTATTATCTCTGCCTTGTGATGGCATAACTAAAGTACCGTCATTAAGAGTAATTCCATGACCTGGAGCAGGAGCGTAAAGCCACCATTCGGAACGTTTAGTAGTGGATGTAATGTTCATGGGATCACACCATGTTCTACCGTCATCTTTACTTTTGGTTATTAGGAACTGGCAGGTTTGTTTTACATCTGTGCCAGGCTGTGAGCCTTTTTTCATCCATTGATGTATCCAATTGTCACTTTTCTCAGTAAGTCCTTCGACCCATTTACCTGTATTTTCATCCAACACACCATGCATCCAAAGGCCGGCAATAAAAATTTCACCGGTTTGATTATCCACTAAAATACAAGCATCACTTACTCCGTTATATTTCTGGGGAAGTCCTCCCCACGTACCCATATCCAAAACAATCTGTAAAGGTTGCCATGTAAGACCTTTATCAAAACTACGCTTAAGACCGATATCAATATTCCCTTGCAAATCTCTCCAGGAGTCCCAACGCACATCAAATACAGCCATCAACGTTCCGTTTTTTGACGTAATGAGCCCCGGGATACGAGTGGTGTTCACTCCGTCCTGTCCATGTTTATGCACAGCAATTCCCAATCTAAGAGATTTAGATTCGCTGGTAGGATAAAGTTTCACACTACTTTCGCTTACTTTGACTTGCTCACAGTTGACTTTTATCGTTTTGTTTAAGTCTGATATAGTTCCAACTTTTACAGACACCCAAATTGAGAACGTGTCGGAATCTATATCAAAATCTTTTTTTATTTTGACCTTATTAGAGTTAACAAGGCTTGTGTCAATAACCCTTGTTGTATCAATATTCCCTTTTGAATTAGCATAACAAACACTTATTGAATATATGTTTTTGGTATCTAAAGTCCCGTACAAATTCAAATCAAGTTCGTTAAGTTGGTATTTTTTTTTGTCCGGACGAATAAAGTCCAATCTAATTGCGGGATTATAGTTTTTATTTAATAAAATTGGCAAGATTGGATTTTGTATTTTTACTTTCATTTCACTCGCACAAACCATCAAGGCTGAAGTGAACAAAATCATCCATAACACTAAATATTTTTTTATGTGCATCATACCAATAATGATAAAATAAATCGTCACTTAATTAGAAATTATAGAACCCGATTCCCTCTAAGTCCTTTTTTAAGGATTGATACTCCAATTCAGAAAACGGTTTGAGAGGTGAACGACAATCTCCACATTTTATGCCGAGTAGGTTCATGATGGCTTTTCCACCTCTTACACCTCCTCCGTATTTTATTATGATCTCTACTGTTTTAATTGATTTCATCTGTAATTCTCTGGCCTCATTTATGTTGTTTTGAACCATTGCCTTAAAAATTCCTTCATAAATATTGGGCAAATAGTTATATGTACTTCCAACACCTGCAACAGCTCCCATAGCTAAACCCGATATCAAGATTTCATCATACCCATGCAAGACCTCAAACTCACTATTATTTAAATTAAGACATACTCCCAATTCCATCAGATTATTGTGAGTAAATTTTGTTCCCACAAGATTAGGCATCCGTTTTTTTCCTTCTATTAATATTTGATCAACAGGAAGACTAACCCCAGTCATAGAGGGCATATTGTAATAATAAAAGGGCAATTCCGGCACTGAATTTACAATAGGAGCGAAATAATCAACCAACTCCCCGACCGATGAAGGTTTGAAAAACATTGGTGCTAACGAGGCTATGGCATCTGCCCCAATAGAAAATGCATGAACGGCTAAATCCTTCGAATCCTTTTGACAATTTGATCCAATATGGGCTATTACCTTAAATCGATTTTTGGAAGCATCAATCCATTTTTCTAAAATTTCTTTTCGTTCGCTTAACGTTAATGACATAAATTCACCTGTGGTTCCGCATACAAAAACTCCTTTTATAGGCGTAGATGCAATCCATTCGGCATAGGATTCTATAATCGGAAAATCAACTTCCCCATTAGCATCAATTGGGGTAAACGTAGCTGCAATCATTCCTTGCAATCTTTCGTAATTCTTCATTTTATTTGTTGTTTAATATTTAAGAATTGGGTGCAATCAGGATATAGCTCCCTTTTATTATTTTCTCGAAAAATCTAAAAGTATATTCATTCCATCTAAAAAGCATTATTTTAAATTGAATCTATAATACGAGAACAACTTATTGCTTTTTATATATGGTCTTTTTCTAATTATATTAAACGAGCATTAATCCTCGGTTTTAATGCTCGTTTAATATTCTTTTAATTTGATTATTAATATCCCGGATTCTGATTTGATTTTCCAATAGCCGGATTGATATTGATTTCTGTATCAGGAATTGGCATATAGTTTTGAAAAGATTGAATTTTAGCTGCCGGCCAGATGCTGGGAGAAGTTATCATTGAAGTATAGAATTTTGCTGTAAAGTTACTTTTATCAATAGGATCAGTTACACTGGATAAATTTCCTCCATAACTAAAAGTATGTACAGCTTTACAATATTCAACTAATTTACCAGTTCGTTTCAAATCAAACCAGCGCTGACGTTCGCCCATCAATTCCCATCCACGTTCCATCAATACTGCAGTTCTGAATCTTTCCTTCGGTGTAGTTCCACTATAATAAACGTGTCGTTTATCATAGTTCACATTGGTTTTATCAAAACTTTGTAATGAAATATTGTACATCAATTCAGCTGGAGTATACGGTGAATCTTTCATTAAATAGGTATCATCCATTGTTGGAACCTGTGCGCGGATACGTACCATATTGATGGCAGCATAGGCACTCATTCCTAATGAAGTATTGTTCGGGTCTCCAGTAGCTTCGTTACTTGCTTCTGCATAAATAAGATAAATATCAGCCATTCGTGAAATGATTAAATTAATGGCTGCGTTCCAAACGTTTGAAGGCATGCGTTCCCAACGATATTTTGAAGGCACCCATGATGTTACCGCAATAGCTGTACGGGTATTTGCGGTAGTAACTTTGTAAGGTCCAACGCACCATTGAAAACGAATATCGTTATCATTAAAACTTAAAGCAAAATCAGTACTCAAAGGCCCTGCACCCCATGAATAAATGAACGAACCATCAGCGGTACCTGTTCCACTATTCCCATTTATTGATTTCCAACCAAAAGCACTACCATAATCAGGATCTTTAAACTGTATCTCCCACAACGATTCTGCACTGTTTTTACCCGATTCCAAAAACATTTTTCCATATTCTTTAAAAGCCGTGGCACTTCCGGGAGTAGTTGCATTCAATTTAATACCACTTTGTGATATAACTTCAAAAGCTTTGAGTGCAGCTTTTTGAAACCACAAAGAGTCTGTTTCTTCTGCATAATTACCTACAGGATATCCACCACGTGTCAGATAAGCTTTAGCTAATAAGCCCTTAGCTGTCCATTTGGTAACCCGTCCAACTGCAGGGGCAGTAGCTGGTAAATACAATTCTGCATATTGCAAATCGTTGATAATTTGTGTCCAGGTCTGGCGTTCGGTAGCACGTGGTTTTGACACAGCATCTTCTATGCTTAGAGTAGGTTCAACCCGTAACGGAACACCCCCAAAATATTGCACTAAATCCATGTAACAAAATGCTCTGATACATTTTGCTTCTGCAATTATTGCGTTTTTATCCGCATCAGCCGCTGCAATATTCGGTACATTTGCGATGATGTTATTTGCGCGATTGATAATACTGTATAAACCAGACCAAATGGTTAGTACATCTGCATCAGCTGACGTATAAGTGTACTGGCTAAACTTTTGCTTTGCATCTGTAAAACTTCCCGACGAAATATCGGTACCATATTCACCCCAACCATTTACAGGTGTCATTACAGCAAAATAAGGAACAAAGCCAGCATACATACCTGTTATAGCTGTTTTAGCATCATTCATGGTAGTAAAGATGTTTGCTGGCGATAAAGTCGATATGGGAGTTTCGTTCAATCTATCCGTACATGACATTAGAGTCATTATACCGGCTAAAAAACTAATTATTATGTTCTTTTTCATGTTTTTTTAAATTTAAATTTTATTGACTTAGAAATTTGCATTAATACCTACCATGAATGATTGTGATAAAGGATATGAATTCAGATCATAACCAGGACGTAAGCCGTTCAAATCTTGTGTATTTACATTTGGGTCATAGCCATTGTAGTTTGTAAATGTGTACAAGTTTAATATATTTGCATATACCCTGAGGGAGCTAATACCAAATCTTTTAACTAATTTAGAATCAAAATTATAACCCAACATCATATTTTTAATACGCAGGTAAGATACGTTTTTTACGATATATCCATCGTGCATATCCATCAAAGGCTGTCCATCTAATGGGTATTGAGCATATATATTTCCTTCTCCGCCCGGAAGAATATTCGGAACAACATTACCATTCCCATCAGTAATAGTGCGTATTTCATTACCGCTGGCATCCAACGGATATTGTATTGGTTTCCAGTAATCAAACTTCATTGTGTTTTGCATTTGAGTCTGTACTCCGGTAAAGTGCCGTATATTTGCATTGTAAATATCACGACCGACACTCCATTCCATAAAAATTGTCAAATCAAAATTCTTATATTCAAACCGGTTATTCAATCCACCGCTGAATTTTGGCTGTGAATTTCCTATAGGTCCTTTGTCATAAGCATCGATTTTTCCATCCGGTACTCCGTTTGGCCCACTGATATCTTTGATTTTCCACTGACCAGGTTGTGCACCTGATAAAGCAGCAAGTGTATTTCCGCTGGCATCTTTATTTAGCACATACTTATTTAGCATATTATTCCATGTAAAATCCGACTGTTGCCAAATCCCAACGGTCTGATAACCATACCATAATCCAATCGGTTGGCCAATCTTCAACATAGCCGTACTCGAATTTGTAGTTCCGGGCACTAACATCCAATCTTGCGAAACTAAGTTACCAAGACTTGTTACTTTATTCCGATTAATCGAATTGTTCAATGTGGCAGTCCATTTTAATGGACCATTTAGAATCAGGCCGGTAATAGCAACTTCAATTCCCCTGTTTTCAATAGAACCAGCATTATATAAGTAGGAGGTAAACCCAGTTGAGGCCGGTATATCTCCGGTCAGCAACAAATCCTTTGTTTCTTTGATATATGCATCAATAGTTACTGACAAGCGTGATTTTAATACCGCAAAATCAAGTCCGGCATTTGTTTGAATAGACGTTTCCCATTTCAGATTAGGGTTTCCTATATTAATCGGATAAGTACCTGTTATGAATGAAGTGGCTGAAGTATATTTTGTTAATCCATAATTTGTCAATGATTGGTAGGATGCAATATTAGGATTCCCAGTTTCTCCCCAACCAGCTCTAATTTTCAAATTATCAAATATGCCAAGTCTTTTGATAAATCTTTCTTCAGCCGCACGCCATGCAAATGAGAAAGAGGGAAAATATCCCCATTTATTATTTTGAGCAAATTTTGAAGAACCATCTGCCCTTATTGTAGCTGTAAAGAGGTATTTTTCGTTGTAGTTATAATTTGCCCTACCAAAATACGATAATAATAAGAAATCTGCAGCAATAGAACTCGGAGTTGCAACACTTTGCCCTACACCAATATTGTTATAGCCCAGTGTTTCATTAGGAAAATTAGTTGACTCCTGAGTTGTATTAAAATTTGAACTATATTGTTGTGAAAAACCACCGAGTACATTGATTTTATGTTTTCCAAATTTCGTATCGTATGTTACTGTATTTTCGTTCAACCATGATGTATAAGTATAGGTTTGAATTACAGCTCGTCCATTGTATAATGCTCCCCAACCTGTAGTTGACGGTACATACATCTTAAAATCAGTTTTGTTTTGGGACATACCACCTGTAGAGCGTATTGTCAACCCTTTAGCAGGGGTTAGTGTTAATGCAAAGTTGGTTCTTGATTCAAGAGTCTGTCTTTTCATTTTTACATTATTCAACATTTCCAAAGGACTTCCAATCATAAGGTTTCCATCTGTATCAATATTATTAAGTGTCACAATGTTCATTGGGTTTAACGGAAGGGCTTTAAAAACCTGAGACAATATTCCCGCACCGGCACTGCTCCCATCCACAGCATTAACTGTAACAGTACCATTATTTTCAGAGTATGCAAAAGAATTATTAAATGACAACTTTATCCAGTTATTCGGACTTCCTTCTGCTTTAAAACTCCCGGTATAACGGGTTGCATCAGTTGCTTTTAGTATTCCATTCGTATTATAATAACCCAGCGAAGCAATATAATTTCCTTTATTGTTACCTGCCGACATAGATATATTATAATTCTGTATATTTCCACTTCTTGTTACAGCATCTAACCAATTTGTATTTGTTGAGTCAGGGCTGGAATAAGGGGCAACGTTCCACCATTGATATCCATAACTACTGGATGTTGGAGTAGCTATACGTTTGTCAAATGGAAAAATACGGTCGTGTTGTGCCTGAGTATAGAATTTCGTATCACCGGGTACATACGTATTTTTATTTGCCATTTGTTGAACTCCATAGTTGGCATTGAAGCTTACTTTTACTTTACCATCTTTTCCGCTTTTTGTTGTAATAATTACAACACCATTAGCTCCACGTGCACCATATACAGCAGTCGCAGAAGCATCTTTTAGAATATCTATGGATTCAATATCATTGGGGTCAATGTTGGATAATGCGCTTGAAGCTGTTAGAGTTCCGTTACCACCTGAGTTATAAGCACCTTCTACAGGAAATCCATCAATTACATATAATGGTGCTGAGCTGGCACTAATGGAGTTTGCTCCACGAATTTGAATGGTCATACCTGCTCCGGGTGCATTGTCAGCAGCATTAACAACCACACCTGCCGTCCGACCTGAAAGCGCTTGCTCAAGAGTATTTGCACCAGAGGTTGCAATTTCCTTACTACCAACTGAAGATACAGCGCCAGTAAGGTCACTCCGTTTCATAGTACCATAACCAACGGCTACTACTTCCTGAAGATTTACAGTTGAAGATTCAAGTGTAACATTAATTAGTGATTTACCTGCAATTTCAACCTCCTGAGTTTTCATTCCGACAAAGGAAAATACCAGAATAGTTGCTTTTTCGGGAAGTTTAAGTGAGAAACGTCCATTGCCATCTGTTATTGTACCTGATGCAATTCCTTTTACAGACACAGTAACTCCAGGTAGTATTTCACCTGACTCATCTTTTACAATTCCGTTAATTTGTTTGTTCTGAACCTGATCAGGCATTGGTTCATTGAGATTGGAAACAGTAGAATTTGTTGCCAAAATCGGCATTAATAAGGCTGTTTGAATAATACAGGCGAGCATTACTCTTCGAATCGTGATTCGCTTTTTCATAAAAAATATTTTTGATTTAAAATTATGACAAAGATATTAATCCTTTGCAAAAATCAAAGGGGACAAATAATTATATTAGAGGGGTGGTATGGGTAATTGAATCATTAGTCCATTCAGAATTATAGCTTAGGATAAATTTCGAAGTTTTAAAAATGTACAAGTATTTAGGAAGTGTTTTTGATATTAGCTCAATTGGTAAGGTTTGTTGGTGGTGTTGTAGAATTATTTCCGGCAATTTAAGAGTTAATAATTAACTTATATTCTATAGCTCAAAAAATAGTGCAGGGTGCAAGTGTTTCTATATATAGAAACTTGCACCTTGCACAATGTATAAATACTTCAATATTTGGCACTTGCATATATCAAATTATTTATGTATT
>CAIQOG010000216.1 GCA_903873355.1 uncultured Bacteroidales bacterium | reverse complement strand
TTTGGCACCTGAATTCCTGAACCCGGTTTGGGAACATCATGAAACCGCGGGTCGGTAAGCTGAACCAGATTCAGCCTGACAACCACCCGTTGCGCATGACTGTGAACTTCTCGGATGTCGTGTGGTGCCAAACGTTCTTCGAAGACACGAATAAAGGCATCATCGTAAACCACAGTATTTTTCGTAGGCTCAATCCATTCTTCCGGGCGTTTCAGATCAGGGTGTTTTTGTTTAAACCCTACTTCGAAAAACTGACCGGATTCAACCCGATAACTTTCTTTTGGTTGAAAAACCGCAATTTGTCCCCGTTCAAGCTGAAAATATTTTTTACCGGCTTTAATCTTTACCTGATTTAATGCCACTACTACTCGTTTCCCAACTTCGGAAGTATCTGCCAGAACATTTGCCGACGAATTCCGCAATACATAGAAATATGGATTATTTATTTCTACAGTATCAGTTATTGTAGCAGGCAATTTTTCTACGGCTTTTGTGGATTGAACCAAGCAGCAGAATAAAACAACCAATATTTTAAATAAATTCCTGTTCATCAGTGTGATACGATAAATTTTGCGGTGGTTGAAAAACTATCAGTTGTAAGTTTAATAAAATAAATTCCTGAATATAAATTTTGAATATCAAATGATTGTTGATGAACACCGGTTGACTGTGTTTCATTTCTAATAATTGATTTAATATGTTGACCGTTAATTCCAAAAACCTGTGCCGAAACAGTAGATTCTTTATTCAGATTGTATTCAATTGTAGCAGTTGATTTACTGCTATATATTTTAAAATCAACGTTATATTCCAATGGATTATTGACCGTGGTCAGATTTGAAAGTCTTTCTTTAAGTTGTTCTTCAAATAACGATTGCGGATTCAGTGATGCACCGGTATTGTTAACCCCTTCCACATAACCCAACGGATATTGTGGAAAAGGAATTTTGCTTGTACGATTGACATATGCAAAGCCACCTATCATATAATTTTGAGCAGTGGGTGGTTGCTGGCAAATCATATCACCGTATGTAGTTGCAGTACGGCGTAAATCGCAGTTCCATGCCACCGAATGTGCCGCAGCCCAGCCGTGGTTTGTTCCATAACTTCCACGATTATATAATCCCAACACAACATCAGTCAGGGTACCATAATCCCGAAAACAATCGTATAAAAGTCCTTGTGACCAGTGAAAATGACCTTCGCTCGGGTTCGTTGAATTAGTAGCAGTGCAACGATGGAAAACTACTCCCGAGGCTTTTGAAGTTCCGCTTACTTCAAAGGCATGGCGTGCACTGTCGGCAATACATTTGGTTACCAATATATTAGAAGACCATTCGTCAATCTGAAAATTGTCGCGATAACTGCCCGACAATGAGGCGCATGGCCAGAGTGCCTGACAACTATCGATGGTAATTCGGTTAGCGGTAAATGTCTGAAAGCCGGATTGTCCGAAATGCAATGCCACCACATTTTTAGCCCACGAATCTTCGATATCAGCCATCACCAAGCCTTCCCAGGCGTGTGCTTCGTCACGGTACGATGTCCAGTTTTGAATGTCAATCCGC
>CAIQOG010000215.1 GCA_903873355.1 uncultured Bacteroidales bacterium | reverse complement strand
CCGCCAATCAAAAAGAAATCGACCACCGGTTCTTCCACCAACACTTGAGCTGAACGGGTTGAATGGTCGGCCAACGAGAATTTTGCAAAGGAGGTAGTATGCAGAAACAATCCGTAATTTTCTGAGGAAAGATAAAATGGTATGTTTTTGTAGGCACGGCGGTTGTTTACTCCTTGTCCATCCTGATTGCGAAGCTGAAAAGTTTTTCCCGACAAATCCATCTTAGTGAAACGCTCACCGGTGCCGTAATAGCACTCATCCGCTTTGGCTTGCAGGGAGAAAGTCGCGCGTTGTGGTTCATCGTTTCGTTCCACATAGGCTAGTGCAAAGGCATCGTGGCGTGTCGGTGAAAACATATCGTAAGCCGAGAGTACCACTTCCTTTTTGCCATCAGGGAAAAAGCTCAGGTGAATAGTTTCGGCCGGTCCCGGAACCAAATCGCTCCACCAGTCGGTTTGTGGTTCCTGAAAACTGATTCTGGCTTTTTTATTTCCCAAACTATCTTTTATCGTCCATTCATTGTCCGCTTTTTCGAAAGTCAATGCAGTTGATTGAATGCGGGCATCCATTTTCAACATTACTGAATCTTCCATCACACTTCCGGCCAATGCCATGGATGTACGTATAATTTTTGTTCCCAGTGCTTTTATTCGGAGTATGTACTCTTTTCTGTCGGCTGATAAATCGGGGGTTATTTCGTTGGAGTTGTTTTGTTTCTGAAACGGAATAGTGACGAAAACTTCACCCCCTTTTTCGGTTATATTCGTTGGTGAGCATGCCCGCCAAAGGCGGTCGCCTTCGTTCAACTCCGGACTAAAATCTAAAAAGTCAAAAAGTTGGTAATTTGTTTGTTGCATAGACACAAAACCCTAAAGGGGCTTTAATTAGTTGTTGATTGAACTAAACATCACCCACGTTGTACCTTTAGGAGCATCTTCAATACCTTCCTGATATTGAGCCATTATTTTGTTCCAATCATTTACCCGTGGATTATTTTCGGTCGTTTTTGGATTTAGCTCGTCAAGTGTTTTTCCCTTTGGAATACTGATAACCAGCATCAACTGACGACCATTTCGAAAGACAAGTAATTGTTGAAAGTCAGCAATACAAAAACCTCTTGATAGCTCCGGCCATTTTTCAAACTGAGTTCTGTGATATTCCAGATATTCTTTTTGTTTTATGGTGTCATTTACTAAATTGGCAGTCATAATAATGCTAGTCCATTCATTAGCAGGTTTTTGATGAGTCTGTTTCTCTCTGTTGAAATTATAAAAAGGAGCATCAAAAACATTCAACTTCAATCTGGGAAATTCCTTTTCAAGTTTTTCTGAAATAGCTGCACTGTTAAAACTGCCATAAATAATCCAATGATTTTGCCACTTATACACTTCAGTAGTACTAATTTTGTTCTCTTGGCAAAAATTGAGTAAGTTTTGAGTAGAGAAACGGTAATCCATATCCACCATTTCAATAATGGATGTAGTTTTTGCTTCCTTAGAAACACATGCAGAAAGAAGTACAATACTTATGAATATAATCAGTTTGCGAAGCATAAATTAAAGTTTTATAAAACGTCGTACAGTTGAATTTTTACCAACCGACACAAAATACACTCCCGATTTG
>CAIQOG010000214.1 GCA_903873355.1 uncultured Bacteroidales bacterium | reverse complement strand
ACCGTCACTTTCGGAACAGTTGCTTCGCCATATGCAAACATCAGCTTTGCACCATGGGTAATGATACCGGCATATTCCTGACCTGAACCGGGTAAAAATCCGGGAACGTCAACCAAAGTCAACACCGGAATGTTGAATGCGTCGCAGAAACGAACGAAACGTGCCGCTTTACGTGAAGCATCGCAGTCGAGTACTCCGGCAAGAAAGTTAGGTTGATTAGCCACAATGCCGGTAGGGGCGCCGTTGAAGCGTGCAAATCCAACAATTATATTACGTGCATAGTGACGGTGAATTTCCAGAAACTCGTCGTTATCAACGATGGCATGAATTACATCCTTCATGTCGTATGGCATGTTAGGATTATCGGGAACAATCGAATTTAATTTATCGTCCAAACGAATAATCGGGTCATTATTTTCAAACAATGGTGGTTCTTCCAGGTTGTTTTGAGGTAAATAAGAAAGCAATTTGCGGATAAGCAACATACCTTCCTGTTCGTCTTCAGCTTTAAAGTGCGAAACACCTGATTTGCGGGCATGAACATCAGCACCACCAAGGTCTTCAGTTGAAATATCTTCACCGGTTACTGATTTCACCACTTTAGGTCCGGTTACGAACATATAGCTGTTTTCTTTAGTCATTATTACAAAGTCGGTGAGGGCAGGAGAGTACACAGCACCACCGGCACAGGGACCGAAAATAGCTGAAATCTGTGGTATAACACCTGAAGCCAGAATATTACGTTCGAAAATTTCGGCATAACCTGCCAATGAAGTAACACCTTCCTGAATACGCGCACCACCCGAATCGTTGATACCCACTATCGGACAACCCATTTTCATGGCCATATCCATTACCTTGCAGATTTTCAATGCCATGGTTTCTGAAAGCGAACCTCCGAAAACCGTGAAATCCTGTGCAAACACATATACTGTACGTCCGTCTATAGTTCCATGACCTGTAATAACACCGTCGCCTAAGTATTTTTCATTTTCCAGTCCGAAGTTGTTGCAACGATGTGTCACAAACATATCCAGTTCCTCGAAACTACCTTCATCCAACAACATTTCGAGACGTTCACGGGCTGTAAACTTGCCTTTGGCATGTTGTGAAGCAATTCTTTTAGCACCACCTCCTAATTTTGCTTCTGCACGTAAATCAATAAGGTTTTTTACTTTTTGTTGATTTTCCATCTATTTTTTTTTTGTCTGAATTTATGATATGCAAGTCAATTGATTTTTCATATATTTCTTAATCCAACCAATTAACCAATCAACTTTTTTACTTATTTGGATCTTCACAAAGTTCGGTCAATACTCCAAAGGTTGATTTTGGATGGAGAAAAGCGATATTCAATCCTTCAGCACCTTTACGTGGAGTTTTGTCAATCAAAGCAACACCGCGTTCGGCAGCTAAATCAAGTTTTGCCTGCAATCCTTCTACGGCAAATGCAATATGGTGAACGCCTTCGCCTTTCTTTTCCAAAAATTTGCCGACAGGTCCTTCAGGATCAGTCGATTCGAGTAATTCAATTTTGGTTTGTCCAACTTTGAAAAAAGCTGTTTTTACTTTTTGCTCCGGAACTTCTTCCACTGCATAACAAGTTAATCCTAAAACATTTTCGTAGTAAGGAATAGCGGTTTCAAGGCTTTTTACTGCAATACCTAAATGCTCAATATGGGTTGGTTTCATAAATAAAAAATGATTATGGTTTGAAATTTACTATAGTAACGGGTCTGTAGTTGGTTTATACATATCCCCGGTTCTTAATAAATCTAAATAGAGAAATTTTTCCTTATTCAAATTTCGCACAAAATTAATACAATTATTCTTCATTATCAACTAAATACGCAATATTTTTTAATTTATTTTCTTATGCTTGATTATCAGAATGATAGAGTTTTTGAACATAAATTGAATATAAAACAGAACTCCAAATTTGATATCTTTTATAAGTTTTGAAGTGATCAAATTCATCATGCAATTTGCTTAAAAATATAATAGTTCAAAAGAGCAGATTTCAAGTTTTGATTTTCTT
>CAIQOG010000213.1 GCA_903873355.1 uncultured Bacteroidales bacterium | reverse complement strand
CTGATTACTTTTAAACGGATCATTCGTAAAGTAATCCGGTTTTATATTGTTTGATTCTCCGGGTGCATGAGGTGGTATTGATTCCAGTTGAAGAGCAATTTCATTATCTAATTCAATTCGCTCAATGGCAGGGAACTGGTATACGTTTTTTTCTGACTTTTTCATGGACTGGTTTTTTCCGACAAACAAAATTAAATGTTTTTTTCAAATTTCAGTACCCTACCTTTCGGTCGGATACTGAAACTGAAAATTCATAGATAGGGTTAAATTAAAATTATCAATCAATAATCACTTTTTTAGAAAGCGTTTTACCACCTGCAGTTACACTTACCAGATAAACACCACTTTGCAGCGAAGTATTCAGGGTTGTATTAGCAGACGTAAGATTTTTAGTATAGAGTTTTTGTCCAACAGTATTGTAAACTGATACAGAGGCATCTCCTGAAATTCCGTTTACTACCACCTGATTGGTTCCGTTTACAGAAATCCATGTATTCGGGTTCGAATTTCCATTTATTCCGGTTGCTATCGATGCTGATTTAAATATCAATGCAAAACGGCTGGTGTTATTGCTGGTAATACCTGAACTGAAGGTATAAGCTGCATCCGCAGTCAACTGAACCGGTGTATTTAGCAAATCGTTATAATCCTTCAGGTAAATGCTTACCGATGTATCAAAATTACTTATCTGTGAAGCTTTGATGCTAAAATTAGAGCCTGCTTGACCTGTAGTAAATCCAAGAGGAATTTCAGTATCAAAAGGAATATTATTCATGCCATTTATTGCAATCTGTTCACCATCAACTAAAGTATAAATTTCAGGAATTGAAACTGCATTAATTCCCATTTTGGGAGAATCAAATGCATCTGAACCATTCGAAGCATTCGGGTTGAAAGCAAGAATTGTTTCATCCATATTCACACCATTGGATAGTTGTAAATTCAATACCTGCTGAATAATATTGCTTTCAGATGGAGCACGGAACAAATTATTTGAAGTATTTATATGATCACACATTGTATTACTAAATGATAAAGTAGCCGGACTTTGACCATCTTTCACACGTACCCAGAATGCTTGCATAGGTGGTATATAGCCCGTAACAGATTTTCCACTCTTTGAAATTCCGAGACCGGATTTTAAGTTATAGGTATCAAAATCATAAGCAGTATCACCTGAGTTTCTTGAACGTAACCAGAATGAACCCAACACATTGGTAGTATCCATAGTTGCAAGATTCAGAAATGCTGGATAAGGGTTGCCTACCAGATTGAATCCAAGTTTAGAAGCATTGGTTGTACGTGTCAATGATCCGGTAGTTACAGTTCCTGTATTTAAAGTTCCACTGAAAGTATAAGTAACAGGACCTGATGAAGGTAATGCAACATATCCTCTTCCGACTGAAAGCGTAGAACCCTGAGTTAAACCTTTCCAGTAAGCTGTAGAATTTGTTACAGATAAATCTGCATTATCGCCGGGTTCGTTATACTGAAAAACTGTATATCCGGCAGGAGTAGTTGCTCCTGTTACAGGAGATGATAT
>CAIQOG010000212.1 GCA_903873355.1 uncultured Bacteroidales bacterium | reverse complement strand
CCTTTTCCCGATTCCTTTTTGCATGAATTGTTCACAACCAATGGAATAATTGAAAAAACAGATTTGTTTTTCTCTCATTTTTTTCAAAATATAATCAAGTTCATAAATCCCTTTTCTGACAATATTTTGCAGACTGCAGAACGATATGTTTTACTTATAGTCTTGTTTTATAGCTTTATAAAGTCCGGTACATTCCAATTTAAACCAAAAAAGATAAGAATTGATTTTTTTGTTGTATATTTGATTTTGTTTTTTGTTTTGATAATAACCTTTGCAGCTTACGATGTATTCGATTGGCGCGATTATCGCGTTTTTGCACCGGTACTTTATGGTTGTATGTTGTTTCTGATATTTAATTCCAATAAATTTGAATTGTACAGTTTGTTGGTAATCAATGTGTTGGTTTTAGTTGTTTCGCTATTGACGCCACAAATCTGGAAATCATTTAACGAAGGAAGATTATCCCCGATAACTGAAAACGTCTTATTGAGAAAAATCGAATTTATTGATAATCCAACAAATAACTTTGATAATACGCTTGTAGTTCAGTCGTTTAACCAGAATATGGTTTTAAATGTTCCGGCTGGAATTGGTATTAGTGTTGTGGATAGCTTGTCTGACGGGCTAAAGTCGAAATATATTTTTTCAGCTAAAGAATTGAACCTCAAAACGCATAAACTACTTTATTCTGACAAATCGGGATATTTATATAAAATAAATTAAGATAAACTTGCTGTCAACTAATAACTGTCAACTTAAAATATGATTCCATTCAATAAACCATATCTCACAGGTAAGGAAGCTCATTACATGTACGAAGCGGTGTTTACAGGTAAACTTTCCGGAAATGGGATGTTCACGCAACGATGCCAGCAATATTTTGAAGAACGTTATGGATTTAAGAAATGCTTGTTGACAACATCCTGTACAGATGCATTGGAGATGGCTGCCATTTTGTGTGATGTAAAACCGGGTGATGAAGTAATAATTCCAAGCTATACATTTGTTTCTACCGCATTGGCCTTTGTGCGTCAGGGTGCAACTATCGTTTTTGCCGACAGTCAGGCAAATCATCCAAATCTGGATGCTGACAAAATTGAATCACTAATTACTTCTAAAACTAAAGTGATTGTGCCGGTTCATTATGCCGGAATGGCATGCGATATGGATAGAATCATGGCATTGGCCGATAAATATAATTTATTGGTAGTGGAAGATGCTGCTCAAGCTGTGGATAGTTATTATCTGCCCCCTAACCCCCTAAAGGGGGAACAAAAAAAATCATCTATAGATGCATTAAAACTTGACAACCACACTAAAACTCCCTCTTCAGGGGGTTGGGGGGCTGCTTTAGGTTCAATCGGTCATTTAGCTGCATTTTCGTTTCACGAAACAAAGAATTTGATTTCAGGTGAGGGTGGAATGTTGGCTATCAATGATGAACGGTTTATTCACAGAGCGGAAATAATCTGGGAAAAAGGAACAAACCGCGCCGAGTTTTTCCGTGGTGAAGTGAATAAGTACGGTTGGGTGGATATAGGTTCCTCTTTTTTACCTTCCGAAGTAATTGCTGCTTTCCTTTGGGCTCAGATAGAACATCTGGATGAAATTCAAAACAAACGAAAGGAGCATTGGAACAGATATTTTGAAGCATTAAAGCCGCTTGCAGATAAAGGTTTCTTTAAGTTACCGAAATTGCCGGAATACGCAACAAACAATGCTCACATGTTTTATCTGGTTTTTCCAACTCTTGCAGAAAGAACTGCATTCATCGAAACATTGAAAAATAACGAAATCTGGGCAGTATTTCATTACCTGAGTTTACATAGCAGTCCATATTATGCTGATAAACATGATGGTAGAATCCTCGAAAACTGCGATCGTTTTTCAGATTGTTTGGTTCGTTTGCCATTGTTTTTTGAATTGAATGAAGCGGATCTAGGAAAAATAATTCAGGTAATTTATAGCCATTTTGAGAAAATATAAAGAATGAAAAGCAAAAACAAGTACATACTTCCTGTTTTATTTCTTTTTCTTTTTGCAGGGTTTTATATGCTGCTAAAAGTAATTCCGGCCGATTATAATGATATGCATGATCATGCAAAATTTGCAAGAGACATGTGTGTTGGTAAAATTCCTTATACAGGTAACTTTTTGGTATATTTGTTGGTGAATGTTTTTTCTTTTTTTACGGCTGGTGTTAAAGCAACCGAGATGACACTTTGTGGCTTATTGGCTATGGCAGGAACTTACCGCTATTACCTCACCCTAAATAAAATTGAAAATGCTCTGGACGATAAGCGAATGGATTGGCTTGCAGTTGTAGCAGCTATTAGTATGCTTTTTGTTTTTGTTATACCTGTTCCTGGTTATTTTCTGGGCGATTATTATATGTATATTGGCACATATACACCTAATATATGGCATAATTCCACTTTGCTGTTCTTATTCCCTGTTGCTTTGCTTCTGTTCGAATTGTCATTCAGACAGTTACAGGAGTTCGATGGCAAAAGAAACTATTGGATTTTTCTTTTGATTGCGTTAAATCTTATTATCAAACCAAGTTACTTTTTTGTATTTATATGTGTTTATCCGCTAATGTTGTTGTATAAATATAAATTAAAAAAAGAATTCTGGCTTGGTATTTTTCCTGTTTTTCTGGGTGGAATTTTGCTTATCGGTCAATTCATTATAATTTACAAGATAAACACTCAGGTAATTAAAGATACATCATCAGTGGTTTTTATGCCATTTTACCGAAATCCTGAACTTCGGGAAGATATGATAAATATCCCGATTTCAATGTTTTTCTCATTATTGTTCCCGCTGATATACACAATTATTAATTTCCGGAAACTGATTCAAAATCAGTTGTTTTGGTATACATTCTTGTCTTTTGTTGTATCGGTATTGATATTCTTTTTTATCTCTGAATCAGGGCCAAGAGCCTCCCATGGAAACTTTTACTGGCAAATAGTAATAACAACATGGCTTTGCTTTTTTGTTGCATTACTTGCCCTCTTGAAAGACCTTAAAACTGAAAGAAAATCCGTGAAAAATATAGTTTTACTTGCGTTATTTGGCATACACACATTAATGGGAATAATCTATTTTGTAAGGATATTAGTAACCGGGAGTTATTATTAGTAAGCAAAATATATCAGAATTAAGAAAAACAATTATCTTTGTCATATTAATCACTAAATTTTTAATATATTTTTATGCCGACAGCAATAAAATTCGAAAATATCTCAAAGCAATACCGCCTTGGTCTTGTTTCTACTCAAACTCTAAGTCATGATTTTAAACGATGGTATACCGTAAATTTACTCGGGAAAGAAGATCCATATCTTAAAATTGGTGAAGTAAACGATCGCGCCACGAAAGGTGAAAGTGATTATGTATGGGCTTTAAAAGATATTGACTTTGAAATTCAACAAGGTGATGTATTAGGTATAATTGGAAAGAACGGAGCGGGGAAATCCACTCTTCTTAAGATTCTTTCGAAAGTAACAGCTCCAACTACCGGTACTATTAAAGCTCGTGGACGAATTGCCTCATTACTTGAAGTTGGAACAGGTTTCCATCCGGAAATGACCGGACGTGAAAATATATACATGAACGGTTCAATCATGGGAATGACTAAATCTGAAATCACCCGGAAATTAGATGAAATTGTTGAATTTTCAGGTGTTGAACGTTATTTAGATACTCCGGCTAAACGTTATTCCAGTGGAATGATGGTTCGGTTAGGTTTTGCAATTGCCGCTCACCTGGAACCTGAAATTCTGGTTGTGGACGAGGTGTTGGCTGTTGGAGATGCTGAATTCCAGAAAAAAGCCATCGGTAAAATGCAGGATGTAAGTAAAGGTGAGGGTAGAACTGTGTTGTTTGTAAGTCATAACATGGCAGCAGTAAAAAACTTGTGTAAAACAGGGATAGTACTGAAAAATGGAATGCTTGATTTTGTTGGAGGCATAAACGATGCAGTTGATTATTATACCGGAATCAATTATGGTGAGACGAAAGAATTATATTACGAAGATTTAAGTACAGCTCCCGGAAATGACAGTATCCGGATTCGTTCTATGGAAGTCAAACCGCTTGAAGGCAGAGTCCTCAATCTGGAAACTGAAATAGGAGTAATTCTTAAATTTTTCAATTATCGTCCCAATTTGATGATAGATGTAACTTTTGAATTAAGAACTATGGACGATATTGTGGTCTTTCATCGTTGGATGAATTTTTCTCCAAACAAAGATTCACAGGTTGGTGAACAGGAAGTGTCCTTCAAAATTCCGGCAGGTTTACTAAATTCCGGCAGATATTATTTTAAAGTATGGTTTGGTGAAAATGAAGCTCATATTTTATGGGGAAATCTGACTTATATGTTTGAAGTTGAGGAAAGTAATGAAGGAAATAGCATGATTGTACTTGGACGTAAACCCGGCCTGGTAAGACCAAATTTGAATTTTAAACATAGAATGTTATAGCATATGTTAAGAGTAATTGATTTGCCAAAATTTTTGGATGAAAGAGGTAACCTTTCCTTTTTGGAGAACAATAATCAGATTCCTTTTGAAATAAAAAGGGTTCACTGGATTTACGATGTTCCTGGTGGAGAAGTCAGAGGTGGACTTGCCTACAAAGAAACCCAGGAACTTATCATTGCATTATCAGGAAGTTTTGATGTAGTTGTTGACGATGGAAAACACAAGACATCACATAATCTTAATCGCTCCTATAACGCTGTTTTAATATCCAAAGGAACGTGGCGTGAGATAAATAACTTCTCAACAAACTCTGTTGCTCTGATTGTTGCATCAACAATTTATGATCCAAATGACTCTATCAGAGATTATTATGAATTCTTAAAATATAAGAAATGAAAAAGAACGTCTACGATTGTACCATTATCGAACTGGACAGGCATCATAGTAAACGAAAGGGAGATATATGTGTGGTGGAGAATGATGTTACTATCCCCTTTGATGTTAAACGTATTTATTATCTTTATGATATCCCCGGTGGTGTGTCTCGTGGAGGACATGCACATAAAAAATTAAAACAACTAATAGTAGCATTAAGTGGTAGTTTTACGGTTACACTTGATGACGGTCATATAAAGCGGACTTTTAATCTCAATCGACCTTATCAGGGTTTGCTAATTGAACCTGGTATCTGGCGAACACTTGACGATTTTTCATCCGGATCAGTTTGCTTGGTATTGGCATCAGAAGTCTATGATAAAGATGATTATTTGATGGATTACGATGAGTATCTGGAGTTCCGTAAAAATGATAACTGAAAAATGAATTGTATGCCAAATATAAAATTTTTAGATTTACAAAAAATAACAGCTAAATACGATACAGAGATTAAACAGGCTGTGAACCGTGTTATTGAAAGCGGATGGTATCTTCAGGGCAAAGAAAATGAGAGTTTTGAAGCGAAATATGCCGAATACATTGGGTCGAAACATTGCATTGGAGTAGCAAATGGGCTGGATGCGCTTATCTGGATTTTACGTGCTTATATTGAAATGGGTGTAATGCAGGAAGGCGATGAAGTGATTGTTCCTGCAAATACGTATATTGCTTCTATTCTTGCTATTACTGAGAATAATCTGAAACCGGTTTTGGTTGAACCGGACATCAATACCCTGCAAATTGACGATAGCTTAATTGAAAAAGCCATAACTCCACGTACCAAAGCCATTATGATTGTTCATCTTTACGGTCAATGTGCTTATACTGAAAAAATTGGCGAGATCTGCAAAAAATACAATTTGAAATTAATTGAAGATAATGCACAGGCTCATGGATGCTTATTCAAAGGTGAAAAAACAGGCAATTTAGGTGATGCATCAGGACATAGTTTTTATCCCGGGAAAAATTTGGGAGCATTTGGTGATGGTGGTGCAGTTAGCACTAACGATGATGAACTGGCAAGGGTGGTAAGAGCTTTGGCCAACTATGGCTCAACTATGAAATATGTTTTCAAATATACAGGTCGTAATAGCCGGTTAGATGAAATACAGGCGGCCATTTTAAATGTAAAACTGAAATATTTAGATGAGGATACAGAATTACGGAAACAAGCCGCCGATTATTATATCAAAAATATAAAACATCCTGACATTGTTTTACCAAAAGTGAATGATAGGGATGCTCATGTATTTCACTTGTTCCCAATACTAACAAAACGCCGGGATGAATTACAAAAATATTTGACTGAAAACAATATTCAAACCATTATTCATTATCCAATACCCCCACATAAACAGGAATGTTATAGTGAATTTAATCATCTTTCATTCCCCGTTACAGAGCAAATACATGCAGAAGAACTGAGTTTGCCAATGAGTCCGGTACTTGAGAAAGAAGAATTAAAATACATTGTTGACGTAATTAATAAATTTAGATGATTAGACTTAGCCTTAACGAAATAATCAGAAGTTACGAAGCAATTAAGAAAATTGCCATCGATGAGTATTATAAAGGGAATTTAGAGCTGTCTCTTGATTATATTGATAAAGCGGCTGTCTTAGCTCAACAGTTTAACTGGATTTATTCCGATGCTGAACTTGAAGATTTGCTTCAGAAAATCTCATTTAGTATATTTTCAGATAAATCAGAGAAATATAACCCCGTGAAAAACAGGGTGGTTATTTTTGACGATTATTGTCGAACATTTGTATTGGCTTTGCAATATATTGAGGCTCTTCTCGCTTGTGATTTTGAAATTCTGTATATTACAGGTAAAGATTTTTCTTCATCTTCTCAATTAGGTTTTGCATTAGATAAGATTAAGAATTATCCAAATGTAACTATTGAAATTATTCCTCAAAATTCAAACAGAATCAAAAGGTTAGAGGAAATCTATGCTAAAATTTACTCCTTTAAACCATCTAAGGTTCTTTTACATTTAACGTCAAATTCAGTTTGTATACCTGTTTTATATAGTTTAGACAAGCAAATATCAAGGTATATTATTAACCTTGCTGACCAAACCTTTTGGTTGGGGAGCAAGGGTATTGACTATTCATTTGAATTCAGATCTTTTGGTGCCGCTGTATCATTCGAAAAAAGAGGTCTTAATAAAGAGCAGTTGATTTACTTGCCATTTTATCCAATTGTTGATAAAAACCCATTTCAGGGCTTTCCCGAAGTCACAAAAGACAAGGTAGTTATTTTCTCAGGTGGCGATTTTTATAAAACTATCGATACTAAAAATACTTATTGGAGACTGGTTAAATCTATTTTAAACCAAAATCACAAAGCGATAATCCTGTTTGCTACCAAAGCCGATACAAACAGAACAAAAGAATTTATTGATAATTTTATCACTGAGAATAATTTTGAAGATCGGTTTATATATACCGGTTTTAGAGCGGATATTGATGAAGTTTTCAAACACTGCGATATATTTATGGGTACCTGCCCGGCTTCCGGATCATTAATGTCGCAATTAGCTGCAGTAAATTCAAAACCAATACTTCAATTCTACCTGCCTGGAACACCCGATGATGAAACAGAGGCTGCGATTTGTCATAATCATACAATTCAGATTTCTTTTTCAGATGAGCAAAAATTATTAGTTGAAGCAAAAAAACTGATTGATAATGCGGATTATCGTGTCCAAAAGGGAAAAGAAATGAATGAGTGTATGCTTACAGTTGAACAATTTAATACGATGTTCAAACAATGTATTGAAACGAATAAATCAACACCTGTAATAACTGAAAATTCAATTGATTACAACGCTTTAACGCAGCGTTGGTATTGGATTGAATACATGGGTTTTATAGATACTACACAATTTGTTTTTTCAATTTTTGGAAGTAAACGCTGTAAGATATTTGTGCCAACTGTATGGCTGAAATTTAATTACAGAAGATATTTTCAAACAAAGATTTTAAGCATCAAGTGGTATAAAGAGAGAATTAGTCGGATTTTAAATCGGTAATAATCATTATTTTGATATATTTATGAAGTTCATTCATCCCAAAAAATGGTATAGAAATACCAAAAATTACGTTACTGATTTTTTTCTAAACTACTGTTTGTCAGATAAAGTGTATTTAAAATTCAGGTATAAACAGGTTTTTGGAAGAAAGCTGGATTTTAAGAATCCATTGTCTTTTAATGAAAAGATTCAATGGTTAAAAATGTACGACCGGAATCCGGAATATCATAAAATGGTAGATAAATATACTGCTAAAGATTATGTGGCCGGAATTATTGGAGAAGAATACATTATACCAACTTATGGAGCCTGGGATCGGTTTGAAGATATTGATTTTGATCAACTTCCTGACCAGTTTGTGCTGAAATGTAATCACGATGCTGCAAGTACAGTGCTTTGTAAAGATAAAAAGACATTCGATTATACTGCTGCAAAGAAGAAACTCAATAAGGCTGTAAAGCAGGATTATTACAGATATCAAAACAGACAATGGGCATACAAAGGTGTAAAGCGCAAAATTATGGCCGAAAAATATATGGTTGATAGTGGTAGAGAAGAATTAGAAGATTATAAATTTCTTGTTTTTAATAATAAAGTAAAATGTTCATTTGTATGTACCGACAGATATTCGGGTAATGGATTAAAGATAACATTTTTTGATGAAAATTGGGAAAAACTACCTTTCGAAAGGCATTATAAAACCGAAGATTCATTACCAAAACCACCCAATTATGATAAGATGGTAGAACTATCCGAAAAAATTGCAGAAAAAGTAGGTGCCCCTTTTGTAAGAATAGATTTTTATGACATTCTAAATAAAATCTACTTTGGAGAGATAACTTTTTATCCCGGTGGTGGAACTGAAGAATTCACACCTGATTCATGGGACTATGAATTAGGAAGTTGGATTAAATTGCCCGGTTTAATATAATAGTTATAAAATATTTTCTGTCGGGAAGCAAATTGTAAATTAACGATAAAACAATGGTAAACATATTAATTTCAGGTGATTTTTGCCCCTATTCCAGAGTCTCAGAATTAATTGACTCTAATGAATATGAAAAAATATTTGGGGATGATCTGGTATCATTAATTAGTAAATCAGATTACTCGTTGGTAAATCTTGAGTGTACTATCCTTTCAGATTCTAAAGCTATTCCTATCGATAAATGTGGACCTAATCTAAAACAAAATAAAAAAGTTTTAGAAGCTCTAAATTATGCCGGTTTTGATTGTGTTACTTTAGCAAACAATCATTTCTCCGATTTTGGAAATCCGGGTGTTACTGATACATTGAATGCTTTGCAGGAAGCAAATTTTGATTTTGTAGGAGGCGGAATAAACCTGGCCGATGCACAAAAAATCTTGTATAAGAAAATAAAGGATAAGACAGTAGCAATAATAAATATCTGTGAAACTGAATTTACTATCGCTTCAGAATCGGATGGTGGATCAAATCCAATAGACTTAATATCAAATTTTTATCATATAAAAGAAGCAAAAAAGAAAGCGGATTTCGTTCTGATCATTATTCATGGAGGTTCTGAACATTATCAATTACCAACTCCAAGAATGCAAAAGAATTATCGTTTTTTTGTTGATTCCGGTGCGGATGCAGTTATAAATCATCACCAACATTGTTACAGTGGTTACGAAATCTATAACGGGAAACCCATTTTTTATGGAATTGGAAATTTTAGTTTTGACTCAGCTCAAAAAAGAAACGGGATATGGAACGAAGGGTGTCAGGTTTCATTGTCTCTCTCAGCTGATAAAATAAATTTTAAACTAATTCCTTATATGCAGGGAAATGATTCACCGGGAATTGTGCTGATGAATAAAGAAGAAGAAGAAAAATTCTTTAAAAAGATTGAAGAATTAAATTCAATCATTGCAAATCCGGTTTTGTTGAAAGAACACCATAATGAATTTATGGAGAAAACTTATATGGATTATATATCTATTTTTAGCCCATATCAGAATAATATTTTGCGTAAGTTGCTTAAAAAGAATTTGTTGCCGGGATTTATCTCAAAAGAATTCCCAAAGTACTGGGCAAAAGACAGAACATTAAACTTGATAAGTTTTATGCAATGTGAATCACATATCGAACGCTGTCTGTATTCTTTAAAGCACCATTTTAGAACTAACATTAAATTGTAAAGAATTTTAGTGTCAAACCTTCGTTTTTTATGATAACAAAACTTGTATATGTATTGACTTCGGCTCCGGAAAAAAGCTACTGTGAGCAGGCCTTACTTTCAATATATACTGCCCGACATCATAATCCGGATGCTTATATAGTTTTAGTAACGGATAATCTGACTGATAAACTTTTTAGTGGAAAGAGAGCTGAAATTCTTGAATATATTTCCGAAAAAATTGTAGTTGAACTTCCACAAGAAATGTCAATGATGGAACGTTCTCGCTGGTTGAAAACAAGTGTGCGCAATTTGATAAATGGCGATTTGATGTTTGTTGATTGCGATACGTTGACAACCCGTTCGTTAAGAGAAATAGATGATTGTCCGTTTGAACTCGGCGCCGTTCCGGATTCACATTTGCCGGTTGCCAAATTTAATCCGGCATTATATGAAAAGGTGAAAAAGCTTGGCTCTCAACTGGATTGGGATATTTCTAAAGAAGATTATTATTTCAGTAGTGGAGTTATTTATGCAAAAGATACTGAAAAAAACAAAGAATTTTTCAATAAATGGCATTCTTACTGGTTCGAAGGCACTAAAACAGGTGTTTCAATTGATCAGCCATCTTTTGCAAAGTCGAATATTGAATGTGGCCATATAATTAAGGGAATTGATAATGGCTGGAATTGCGTTATGTACACCCATCCGCTCTTCGACAGGGATGCCCGGATTTTGCATTTTTGCTCGTTCCGAAACATGACTTATGCTTTTGGAGAAAGTTTTCTGAACAAAGTAAGAAAGGAAGGGGTCAAAGACAATGAATTTATAAAATACTCCATTCTGCACCCTTATGAAACATATATTCCATTCGATAATAAAATTCACAACTATAGTTTTGGTGAATATTTAAAACTTATCTTCACAATAAGAAGAACCGCAAAATTAATTTCAAAAAATCTTAATGCGGATTATGAAGATTACATAGATTCCAGGAAAATTGAGCGTTATGTGAAACAGTTATTTACAAAGAAACTTTTCACCACCGGAGCATTGCTTTTTGTTGCATACAAAGCTTATAAAGTAAGATTTAGTAAGAAATACAAGTATTTTGAGAATACATGTTCGATTTAATTATATTAAACGAATTATATGAATTCAACCGAAACAAATAATGTTAAAGCTAATATTCAGTCAAGGGATATTAATGTTGATATTCTAAGGATTTTAGCGTGCTTTTTTGTGGTTGTTGTTCATGTATCCGGTACCAGCTTGACAAGTGGTATAACTTATAGTATTGGGAGTATTGATTGGTTTGTTTGTTATTTATCCGATTTGCTTGCCAGATGGTGTGTTCCTGTTTTTGTAATGATTAGTGGAGGTTTTTTATTGAATCCGGCAAAACCTGTTACTATTAAAAAGCTTTTCACAAAATATATTTTGAGGTTTTTTATTGCATTAATCTTTTGGTCGGTTTTCTATGGGATAATTTTTCATACTGCGTTTTTGCCATTGGGAAATCAGGCTGGACACTTGTGGTACTTGCCTATGATAATTGGTATTTATATGGTAATTCCTTTTTTTCAAATAATACCAGAAAAATTATTGCGCTACTTTGTTGTTGTTTGGTTTGTGTTTCAAAGTATTGCCTTTATAGCCAAATTTATTACTCCCGAATTTAAAGTTATTGATATTGAGCATTATTTTTTCATGGATTATGTAGGGTTTTTTGTGTTGGGTTTTTTGTTGTATACTAACCGAGAATCGAAGCAGCTACAAAAAATCAGTTATCCTGCCGGAATTATCTCAGTTTTACTTATGGTTTTTTTATCAGTTAGTTTATCCTTAAAAAATAATGAAACAAATCAACAGTTTTTTTCATACTTTTCTCCATTAGTGATTCTTATTTCAACTGCAATTTTCTTGTTTGTGCTTAATATCAAATTCAATGTGAAAACTGCTACCCAAAAAATTATATTATCCATATCTTATTCAACCTTTGGTATTTATCTGATACATATTTTCCTGTTGGCAAATATTTATACCAGAGTTACCAGATTCATACATGAACCAATCCTATTTGTACCTATTATTTGTTTAGGTACATTTACTTTGGCTTACATTCTCATTTCAATTATTCGTAAAATTCCATTTATTTCAAAATATATTGTATAATATGTCATTTTCAACTCCAATACTACTGATAACTTTTAATCGTCCCGATCATACACGACAGGTTTTCGATGCTATTAAAAAACAGAAACCCGACAGTTTGTATATATTTCAGGATGGTTCACGCGATGGCAATCTTAATGATATTGAGAAATGCAAGGAAGTTCGTGCGATTTTTGAAGAGCCGCTTGATTGGAATTGTGAATTGCACACTTTTTACTCAACTGTAAATCTTGGTTGTGGCCCAGGGCCTGCAGCAGGTATTTCATGGTTTTTTGAGCAGGTAGAAGCAGGCATAATAATAGAAGATGATGCGATTCCTGCCGATGACTTTTTTAATTATGCTTCGGAATTACTAATACGTTATAAGGATGATAAAGATATTCGTGCCATTGGGAGTATGAAAGTTGATGATAAGATTTATGGAGATGGAACTTACTATTTTTCGATGATGAACAGAACACTTTGTGCCTGGGCTACGTGGAGAAGAGCATGGAATGATTTTGATTATCATCTTCGTGAAATTTCAAAAAAAGATTTTTATAAATCGCTAAGCTTTTATAATGTTACTTTGCGAGAACGAGAATACTGGTACGCAAGACTTCTTGAAATTCAGAAAGATGGTTATGGTGATACGAGTTGGGATCAACAGTTTTGGATGAGTATCTGGTTAAAAAAAGGTAAAGGAATATCGCCAAATTTCAATCTTTCCTCTAATATTGGGTTTGAGGAAGGAGCAACGCATACGTTTGATGAAAACAGTATTGCCGCAAAAGTAAAAGCAGAAACTATAAAATCAATTGTACATCCACGAAATACCAATATAATACGAAAAGCTGACCTGAGATTTCAACAGTTGTATTTTGAACCTTATGAATATGGTTTTATTGGCTTTAAACGTTTGCCTTTCAGAATAAATAAAAGGATTAAAAGATTCTTTAATTTAAATGGTTCATGGTTTAAATAAGATGTAAATAACAACTTGATGTTTATCATGTTAGAAAAAAAATATTCACTTCAAAAAAATATAATTATGAAATCAACCTTAATTTTTATTTTTTGTCTTGTTTCTTTAAGTGGTTTTTCGACCAGAATTAATATTGTTATCAGATATGATGATTTTACTATGGTAAATGATTCTGTTAATGAAAAGGTTGTCAGGCTGTTACATAAATATAGTATTCCTGTTGTTTTAGGCGTTATTCCTTGCGATGGAAATGAAAACCTGATTAAAGATAAAAAATATCCATTTTTTGATTATTTGAAAGAAGGTGTAAAAAAAGGAACTATTGAAGTTGCACTTCATGGTTTAAATCATAAAAGAATGACGCCAAAAGGGGAATTTGCCGGATTAAGTTATGAAGAGCAGTTTCGACGTATAAAAAAGGGCAAGAGTTTATTAGATTCAATTTTTGAAACAAATATAATAACATATATACCACCCTTTAATTCTCATGATGTAAATACTTCTAATGCCTTAAAAGCCAACAATATATTTATTGTTTCTTCCTCAGTTTATGATGTTTGGTCAGAAGCTGTTTTCTATCCATTATCAATTGATGATTTTACCCAGTTAGATGTGCTGGTTGTCAATAACCAGAGTTTTGGAGGTATAATTGTAGTTATGCTACATCCTTATAGTTTTGTTAATAATGGTTCATTTAATGAGTTAGAATCTATTATAAAGGAATTGAAGAAAAATAACAATGTTCATTTTGATACTTTTTCGGGATTGGAGGATAAAAAAATATATGTCAATAATATTCAGTCTCAGGAACAAATCAAACAGAATTTATTAAGCAAGGTGTTGAAGATTCATAATATGTTTGTTACGCCCAATGTAATTTTAATAATAAGGGTTTTGAATATAATATTATATCTTGTAGTATTGTTTGTATTCTATTTTATTTGGCAATTAATTGTTTTGAAAAACCACAGACATAATGCTGTTCAATATAGTGTATTACTTATGATAGCTACATTTATATCGTTATCAACCTATTACTGCGTATTAGGCCCGTTAAAATTATTTGCATTATTTTTTGCTATATTATTTATACTGCCTTTTCTTTTCAGATTTTTTAAAGTCTATGATTTTAGAATTAATTTTCATCTTGATAAAAAATAAGAATCACTTGTAATTACATCTGCCAACTAACGCTTAAATATCAATCAATTAAACGTAAATTGATACAATATGAAAATATTAATTGTATGCTCGGCCAACTCTGGAAAGATTATGCCATTTATCACTGAACAGGGTAATAAACTTGTAGAATTTGGTTGTGAAGTCGACTATTTTACAATATCGTCGAAAGGAATTAACGGATATTTAAGTCACCTTGGTGAATTAAAGCTCAAGTTAAAAGAAAAAAAGTACGATATTGTTCATGCTCATTTCGGACTTAGTGGCGCATTGGCAGTTATGCAGAGAAGAGTTCCAGTGGTTATAACTTTCCATAATGGAGAAACACTTACAAAGTTAGGAAATCTCATATCTTCTACAGCATCACTATTTTCGGCATATAATATTTATGTGGCTGAACATATTTATCAGCTTACCTATTTCAAGAAGCCTCGAAAGTCAATGATATTACCATGCGGTATTAATCTGGATGAACTGGAATTAATCCCAAAAGCTGAAGCTGCAAAACAAATGAATTTACCTAAGGATAAAATTAATATACTTTTTGGAGGCGTTTTCGCAAATTTAAGGAAGAATGTGAAATTGGCAAACGAAGCAATAAATTTACTTGCCAATGACAATATTAATTTGATTGAGATGAAGGGCTATACTCGCAAAGAAGTCAATGCATTGTTTTGCGGGGTTGATTTAATGCTTCTTCCTACCAAAAGTGAAGGATCTCCGCAAGTAGTAAAAGAAGCCATGGCCTGTAATTGTCCGATAGTTGCTACAGATGTTGCAGACATAAAGGTGTTGTTAAACGGTACTGAAGGCTGTTATCTGACAACTTTTGAGCCGGTCGATGTGGCTGAAAAAATTAAACTGGCAATAGCATTTGGAAAACGTACTACCGGACGTGATTCGGTTACTAACTACGATAATAAAATAATTGTCAAGAAGATTACTGATATCTATGCTAAAATCATAAAAAAATAACAATTATTGTTTGCCATGGGAATAGTAAATAAAATAGTTGTCAGTCTCAATATCTTGCGGTTTTTTCCCCATTTGATATTGTTTTATTTGTCAAAAAACAGAATTCTGATAGTTGAAGATCTTTCAGCTTACAAGAAGGAGTACAGTATTAGTGAATCAACTGTTCTGAGTTTGTTGTATTTTTTGTACTTCAACCGTTCTTTCCGCTCACTTTTTTATTATCGTTTGGGTAAACATAAATGGTTAATAAAATTTCTCGCTCCTGGAATGCAACATCTAACACTTACAAAAATACCGATTGGAAGCGGTTTATTACTTTTTCATGCTTATGGAACTATTTTAAATGCAAGCTCAATCGGTAAAAACTGCAGAATAGTTCATAATGTAACACTGGGTGATAAAAAAGGCGGTAAGCCTGTAATAAAAGATAATGTTGAAATTCTTACGAATGCGGTTATTGCCGGTGATATTACAATTGGAAATAACTGTGTTATAGGGCCTGGAGCGGTAGTTTTTAAATCAATTCCCGATAACTGTGTAGTCGTTGGAAATCCGGCCTATATTTTAAAAGAAAATGGGATTATTGTAAATAGAAAATTGTAAGTCGATGAAATTGTCAGTTATAACCATTAATTACAACAATGCTTCCGGTTTGCAAAAAACCATGGAAAGTGTTATGAATCAGACAAGTTCTGATTTTGAATATATTGTAGTTGATGGTGCTTCAAAGGATGGTAGCTTAGAAGTAATTCAGAAGTTTGAAAGCTTAAAAAAGGACATAAAAATGAGATGGATTAGTGAAGCCGATAAAGGTATTTACGATGCCATGAATAAAGGAATTTTATTAGCCAAAGGTGAATATATTCAATTTGTAAACAGTAGTGACTCATTTGTAAACGAGACAGTTGTAGAGAGAATGCTGAAGGAGTTGAAAGTAAAATCAAAAAAAAATGCTGTTCAAATTTTGTACGGAAATATGATTAAACAATTACCTGACAGGATTTTTCGTGACAGATGTTTTAATGGTGAGGAAATAACCTTGTTAGGCATGTATACTGCAACTTTAAATCATTCACCTGTTGTAATTAAACGAATACTTTTTGATCAATTTGGATTGTACGATGATAAATTGAAAGTTGTATCCGATTGGAAATGGTATACGCAAGTTATTATTCATGGTGGTGTCAAGCCCGAATACGTCGATATTGATGTGATAAATTTTGATATGACAGGAATAAGCAGCACGAATTTAGACTTGACCAATCGTGAAAAAAAGCAGGAAATGTATAAAATTTTTCCGGAAACAATACTAAAAGATTATGAACGCTGGGCTTTTCATATTGACCAGATAAAACGCTTACAAAGGCATAAATGGGCTTATGGCTGCGTTTGGATTTTGGAGAGATTTCTATTTAAAATTGAGAAATGGATTAATAAAGGTGAGAAAATTTGAAATTCGATTTTTTTAAAATGCTACGTTTAATTTAAAGAGAAATTTGAACAATGATTAAGCTAAGTATTGTATCTGCATTATACAATTCCGAAAAATATATTGCCAAATGTTTGGATAGTATATTAAATCAGGATATTCCACAGACTGATTATGAAATTATTTTAGTAAATGATGGAAGTCCTGATAAGAGTTGCGAAATAGCAGAATCTTATGCCCAAAAGCATAAAAATATAAGGGTTATTACTCAGAAAAATCAGGGACCGGGCGTTGCTCGTAACACGGGTATGAAGGAAGCCCAAGGCAAATATCTGACAATTATTGACCCTGACGATTATTTGCAGGAAAATATATATAAGAATCTGCTCCAAAGAATGGAAACTGATGATCTGGATATGTTGCGGTTTGGTTTTACGATGGTTGACGAAGAATATAATATTTTGCCAATGCCAAAAGGTGCAAAAAATACGGCAGATTATAGTGAAGAAGTCGTTGATGGGAAAGTCTTTTTAAGTAAGAAATTGGGTTATGCCTGTTTTGTATGGGCTAATATATACAAAACATCGTTGATAAATGAAAATAAAGTATACTTTCAACCGGGTTTTTATATCGATGATACTGAATGGTTGCCAAGGGTTTTAATGTGTGCAAAACGGGTTTCATCTGTAAAAATTCCGGCATATTTCTATCTGCAAAGACGAGGTTCGTTAATGAATACAACTGCTGCTTCAGTTGGAAAAAAATTAGAAGGTTGTTTTACAGCAATAGAACTAATGTCAGAAGAATCTAAAAATCAACCAGATAAAAATGTGAAAAAATGGTACAGAGGTTTGAATTCAGTCATTGTTATAGGTGTTTTAAGTATAATTTCATCAATTGAGAAAGAAAAAAAAGAATTCTATTTGAAAAGACTTTTAAATTACAAACTATTTCCATTGTCCTATTATAACCATTCCAACCATCTCCGTATCAAAATTGCAATTGCTAATATCTCATTGAAATTATATTTTAAGATTTTTTCTTAAATCCACAATTCAACTTACAAAAAAAGTGATTTTTTTACTTTATATATTTGTAAATTCGGGTAATCGCACTATCTTTGCACCGCAATTGCGAAAATAGCTCAGTTGGTAGAGCACGACCTTGCCAAGGTCGGGGTCGCGGGTTCGAGTCCCGTTTTTCGCTCATAAAAGTATAAATAGCGAAACGTGAGAGTTTCGCTATTTTTTCTCTTAAAAATTGAATACAAAGTGCCAACCGCCCAAATGGTGAAATTGGTAGACACGCTAGTTTCAGGGACTAGTGGCCGCAAGGCTGTGCAGGTTCGAGTCCTGTTTTGGGCACTAAGCAGTAAATCAGCTAATTAAAGCGATTGTAAGTAAT
>CAIQOG010000211.1 GCA_903873355.1 uncultured Bacteroidales bacterium | reverse complement strand
GGTGAATGCAATGTTAGCACCTTCACTGGCTAATTTTAAAGCGATTGCTTTTCCAATTCCACGGGCAGCTCCTGTAACAATAGCTGTTTTTCCTTCTAATAACTTCATAGAATATATTTTAATTTTAAAATGATTTCCTGAAAAATTTCGGGTGCAAAGATAGTGCTTTTTTCCAAAACCGCATACTTTAAGCGTTTTTGTGCAATAAATTGGTTCTGAATAACAATGTCATAGATACTAAAAAGGCAGGTTTTGCAATGCCTGTGATATTTAATAATCAATTTCTTTATTCTTTAATAATTTTTGAACTCATTATTTTGGCATTATAACTCAGATTGCAAATGTAAACACCTTTAGGTAATCCTGTCATTGAAATTGTCCTGCTGTTTTTACCCTCAGTAAGGTCTAAATTTTCCTGATAAACTGCACTGCCAAGTACAGTTGAAACAGTCAGAATAGCTTTTCTTGCTTTCAGAATTGATATTTCAATTGTAGCAAAATCCTTTATAATACCCGGGGTTACACTTAATTTATTTATATTTTCATTAATCTCACTAATATCCGAAGCAAGGCAATACTCAAAGGCTCCTAAATCCGGAGCTGACTGACAAAAAGAATAACCAATATCTTTACCTTTATTTATGCAATCACTTGTTGGACTAATTCTGCCAAAATTATTATTTGGCAAGGAACCATCAGCTTCACGAGGCGCAAGTGCCAGATTCACATCAGTAGATATTACATCGGAGGCATCAACAATAACTCCGGTTGCTGTATCCCATGAATTGTTTTCTGAAATTGTTCCTGCTAACAGCCTCGCATTGCTATAACCGGATTGCAGTGGATGAGGGTAGGGAGCAAAAGCCAGATTATTTTTTAATTCATGAACTTTGGTAACAGTTACAGCATCATTAAACCCAAAATTCACCGTATTATCCCAGCCTGTACAGTTATAAACTTCTATACCTGATCCATTATTGTTTTGGTGAAAACCACGTGAAAATTGTTGTTTGTTGGAGAAGGCTACTGAATGATGAATTTTGTGTCCACCAGCCACACCTGCACCACCTAATTTAAAACCATTACCATCACCATTCCAGGTTGCTATTGTGGCATAGGCATCGCGACAAGCATTTTGATATTCTGCAGCATTCCATAATGAAGGGTTACCACTATCCCATGCCCAGCAGTTTTTTATTTCTATCAGATATACAGTTTCATACAAATCCCAGCCGTCATCCGAATTTTGCCATGAACGGCATCCATCAAATACATTTCCTGCACCAGGAAATAGTTTACAGGCAAAACCATCGGCATTTTCACCACCATTCCAGGGGTCACAATTATGGTGCGCATCACAATTTAACACCAGATTATTTGCAACAATAGTTCCATCATTCACTCCGTTGCTTTTAAGTCCAATCTGAAGACCTGAATCTCCGTTATGATGAAATTCGCATCGCTCAATAAAACAGTTACTTCCTTCTAATTTCATTCCATTATCAGGTGCATAACGTATTTCCAGATTTTTGAAATGCAAATAATTACCGGAAACATAGAAACCACGTAATGCATTTCTTGTATTTTGATCACTAAATGTGCATTTTGAAAAATCAAAAACCGGTTTTTCATTGCCAAAAGCACCAATAAAAATTCGTTTTCCAACCGTTCCACTTACTGTAACCTGTACTGTAGCAGTGCAATACCAGATTCCGGCACGAAATAAAACCGAATCGCCTGCCTGAACGACGGACAAAGCCTTCTCAATTGTTTTTAATGGTGTTGAAATTCCACCGTTATTTGTATCCAAGCCGTCAGTAGCAACATAATAATTTGTTGCCTGTGCCCATAAAGCAGATATAATCAAGGTAAAAACAAAAATAGATTTCTTCATTTTGTATTGATAAAAGGTTAGTTCTAATAATGAACGTTTACGCACACGGTACAAAAATACTTTATTTTTTCATATTTCGATTATTTGTTGAATATCAGGATGGTGTTTACAAAAATCCGAGTATTGATTACAAAAAAAATCGCCGGATTGCTCAGGCGATTCATTATAAATTATAAACTGAAAACTATAAACTAAATTTATCCGTTCATCGAAACCAGAAATTCGTCGTTATTTTCAGTGCGCTCCAGACGTTCTTTCAAAAATTCCATTGCTTCAATTGAATTCATGTCTGACAAATGGCGACGCAAAATCCACATACGGTTCAGTGTATCTTTGTCGAGCAGTAAATCGTCGCGACGGGTACTTGAGGCCATAATATCCACTGCAGGGAAAATACGTTTATTTGACAGTTTGCGGTCGAGCTGAAGTTCCATATTACCTGTTCCCTTGAATTCTTCGAAGATTACTTCGTCCATTTTAGAGCCTGTTTCAGTCAGTGCAGTAGCAATAATCGTCAGACTACCGCCATTTTCGATATTACGTGCAGCACCAAAGAAACGTTTAGGTTTGTGTAACGCATTGGCATCCACACCACCCGAAAGAATTTTACCCGAAGCAGGAGAAACAGTGTTGTAAGCACGTGCTAAACGGGTGATTGAGTCGAGCAGAATAACTACATCGTGACCACATTCCACCATCCGTTTTGCTTTTTCATGAACCATACTAGCCACACGAACGTGACGTTCAGCCGGTTCGTCGAAAGTAGAAGAAACCACTTCGGCGCGCACGCTGCGGGCCATATCGGTCACCTCTTCAGGACGCTCATCGATAAGTAATACAATCATGTACACTTCAGGGTGATTAGCTGCAATGGCATTGGCAATATCTTTCAATAAAACTGTTTTACCTGTTTTTGGTTGAGCAACAATCAAACCACGCTGACCTTTTCCAATAGGTGAAAACAAATCGACCATACGAGCCGAAAGTGTATCATTTTTACCACTACACAAATTGAATTTAGTATCGGGGAAAAGAGGAGTGAGGTGTTCAAAAGGCACACGGTCGCGCACATATTCGGGCGAGCGTCCGTTTATTTTTGCCACTTTAATCAGCGGAAAGTATTTTTCGCCTTCTTTTGGCGGACGAATAGCTCCGGTAACTGTATCACCGGTTTTCAGTCCGAAAAGTTTGATTTGTGACTGTGAAACGTAGATATCGTCGGGAGAAGCCAGGTAATTATAATCGGCTGAACGAAGAAAAGCATAGCCATCGGCCATCATTTCCAACGTACCTGTTCCTTCCAGAATTCCATCAAAGTCGAATTGCTTTTCGGTTTTTTCCGGACGTTGATTAAATTTATTGCGATTATTATTTCCGTTTAATGGATTGTTCGGGTTTACAACCGTTCTGATTGGCTTAACTTCAGTTGCTTCTTCCTCTGCAAACTGAATTGCTTCTGTAACTTCCTCAGCTTCTTCAACAAGTACTTCAGTTACAAATAATGTTTCTTCTTCCTGCGAATCAGGCAGTTCAGGACGTTCTTCAAGTACAATTACTTTGGCTGGACGAACCGGAGCTTCAACTTCTTTATTTTCAGTCACCTCTGTAGCTTCAGTCGATGGTTTTATAAGTACAGGTTTCGGACCTTTATGTTTTGGTTTGCC
>CAIQOG010000210.1 GCA_903873355.1 uncultured Bacteroidales bacterium | reverse complement strand
CTGAACGTTCCGGATTTATCTTTCCGGGATGTGTTGTTGGCACTTTGTCCGCCAAATAAAACGGGTGCCATGTATTGAATTTCCGGGATTTTGCGAATAATTATAGGCAAATCTTCATTGACAATATTCCAGTTCCTGCCTTTTTTGAATCCTTTATAAGGTTCGGTGGTTGATTCAGTCCAGAAAAAGCATGAATTAGTTGCAAATCCTTCGATGTTGGCCGACATTCCCCGTTGAAGTGCCACTCCGGCACCAACCATTACAACCAGCATAAACATTCCCCAAAACACTCCGAAGGCAGTCAAAAAACTTCTTGATTTGTTGTGTGTTATGGTAAACCATATTTCCTGCCAGCGGTTTATGTCAAAAATGCCCCGCAACCATAATTGTAACCTGGTAGGTTTTTTCGGATTTTCTATGTTATATGAATCATTCATTTATTCAATTGTAAATCGTAAATCAAAAAAATAATTTTTTGTCTTTCTCCCTCTTCTTTTGGAGAGGGTTGGGGGTCGTTTTCTATTCTTCCCTCATTGCCTCTATCGGCTTAATGCGAACTGCTCTTCGGGCTGGCATATAACCGGCAATAACCCCGGCAATAATCAAAATACTAGTTGAAATCAGAACGATTGAAAGTTCCACGGTTGGATTCTTGAAAACCGACATTCCTGTTTCCGAAGCACTTTGTGCTGCCGACTGAACCATAAAATAATTGATAAGTTCTGTCAATCCAATTCCCATCATCATTCCAATATAACCAAAAATTGAGGTAATCAGAATAGATTCAAGCACGATGGAACGCAGAATCGAGGCTGGTGGAGCACCAATGGCTTTGCGTATACCAATCTCACGGGTTCGCTCTTTTACCGAAACCAACATGATATTGCTTACTCCAACAATTCCGGCTATCAGTGTAAATATACCGATAATGGAAACAAAGAGAGTAATACCACCAAAGATTTTAATAGTTTCAATATAATCCCGTTGTGAATTCCAAATCCATAAAGCTCTTGGGTCTTTCGGGTCAAAACGCAGGCTGGAAGCCATTTCCGATTTTAATTTGTCGGTAAATTGATTATTCGCTTCAGTAGTTTGTAATCCGTTTACCGTAAAAGCCATATTATTGAATTTCTTATCAGGGTTGTAAATCAGCTGAGCTGTAGTAAATGGAATATAGCCGTTTGAACCGCCCCACCGTTCTGCTTTCGTATTTACACCAATAACCTGAAACATAATATTGCCGACTTTGATGTATTGACCAAGCGATGATTTGCCTTTAAACAATACTTCTTCAATCTTTTTGTCAATAACAATAACTTTTTTATAGGCTTTCAAATCCAGTTCGTTTATAAACCGACCGCCATTATCCGTAAATTTTAGTTTGAAAATATCGTTATAGGTTGGATTCACACCTTTAATAGAGTAGCTGCCGTATTCATTTTTAAAAGTGAAGGTTTGCTGTTTTTCTATTACCCCGGTTTGCTCATCCGTTTCTTTCATTTCGGTTTTTACATCGCCAATTTGTCTTTCCGCAAATGGAAGCGGGCGGTTTGCTTTCAGTCCATCGTAGGGTAGGGAAGAGGTACCAGACCACATCTGAACCAAATTCGAAGCACGTTCGCTAAAATTACTTGTCACACCGTTTTTCAACCCGTTGCCGGCACCAAGCAGCACGATTAGTATGAAAATCCCCCAAGTTACAGATAATCCGGTCAGAGTCGTACGCAGTTTATTGTGTTTTAGTGTGGCGAATATTTCCTGTAAAGTATTGATTGACATAAAACTACCCCTAACCCCTAAAGGGGAACTATGATTAGCTTCGTCTTTTATATTGTGCTTTTTCATTTTTTTGAAATATTAATTCCAATTATAATAATCCCCCTTTAGGGGTTAGGGGTCTTCTCTCGATATTTTCAATCAATCCATCTTTGATATGAATGATTGAATTAGTTTCATCTGCTACCGATTTTTCGTGTGTTACTATTAAGGTTGTCAGTCCACCGGCATTCAATTCGCTCAGCACTTTCATCATTTCAATGCTTGTAACACTATCCAATGCACCTGTAGGCTCATCCGCCAATAATATCTGTGGTTTGGAAATAATAGCACGAGCAATGGCCACCCGTTGCTTTTGTCCACCGGACATTTCGTTAGGTAAATGATGAGCCCAATCTTTCAAACCCATTTGGTCGAGATATTCCATGGCAATAATGTTACGTTTCTTGCGGCTTACGTTTTTATAATAAAGTGGTAATGCCACATTTTCAAGTGCATTTTTGAAATTAATCAGGTTGAACGACTGAAACACAAAACCTATCATTTCGTTACGGTACAGGGCAGCCTGTTTTTCTGACAGATTTTTTATCAATGTGCCATTCAGGTAATAATCGCCGGTATCGTAATTATCCAAAATTCCCAGAATATTCAGCAATGTAGACTTGCCTGAACCCGAAGCACCCATGATGGAAACGTACTCGCCTTTTTCAATCTGCAAATCAATTCCTTTAAGGACATGCAGTGACGCTTGCCCCATGTCGTAAGTTTTGTTTATGTTTTTTAGTGTAATCATCTTTTTAGTTCATATAGTTGATTGGATAATTTGATCGTTGGTTGATTGGTTTATTGTTTAAAACAAATTTCTGATTAACGAATCTCCCAATAACCAACAACGAATAACGGTGCAAATATATAAGTTTTTATAGTACCATGCAATACATAG
>CAIQOG010000209.1 GCA_903873355.1 uncultured Bacteroidales bacterium | reverse complement strand
GTGTTACATGCAGAAAATTAGAAATATTGCTATTATTGCCCACGTCGACCACGGTAAAACTACACTGGTTGACAAGATGTTACTCGCCGGACACCTGTTCCGCGACAACGAAAACGCGGGAGAGTTGATTATGGATAATAACGACCTTGAACGCGAAAGAGGTATAACCATATTAGCTAAAAATGTATCCATCGATTACCTTGGATATAAAATTAATATAATTGACACACCCGGTCACGCCGACTTTGGCGGTGAAGTGGAACGTGTGTTGAACATGGCCGACGGAGTTCTTTTGTTGGTTGATGCGTTTGAAGGACCAATGCCACAAACCCGTTTTGTGTTGCAAAAAGCATTACAAATCGGTCTGAAACCGATAGTTGTTATCAATAAAGTTGACAAACCAAACTGTCGTCCGGACGAAGTACACGAAATGGTTTTCGACCTGATGTACAACCTCGATGCGACTGAAAATCAACTTGATTTCCATACGGTTTACGGATCTGCCAAACAAAACTGGATGTCCGAAGACTGGAAAAATCAAACTGACAGCATTATTCCATTACTTGACGCTATTATCGAACATATTCCTGAACCGGAATACCTCGAAGGAACTCCACAAATGCTGATAACCTCACTCGATTATTCGTCGTATGTTGGTCGTATTGCCGTTGGACGTGTTCATCGCGGCACTTTGCGCGAAGGTATGGATGTGAATCTGGTTAAACGTGATGGAAAAGCGATAAAGTGTCGAATCAAAGAATTACATACATTTACCGGACTGGGTCGCACACGCGCACCTGAGGTAAAATCGGGTGATATTTGCGCGTTGGTTGGTATCGAAGGTTTTGAAATCGGCGATTCAATTTGCGATTTGCAAAACCCAGAACCACTAAAACCGATTGCTATTGACGAACCAACCATGAGTATGGTTTTCACCATAAATACTTCACCATTTTTCGGAAAGGAAGGAAAATATGTTACTTCCCGTCACATACACGACCGTTTGATGAAAGAGCTGGACAAAAATCTGGCATTGCGTGTTGAGAAAAATCTGGATTCGGATATATGGCATGTTTACGGACGTGGTGTTTTGCACTTGTCGGTATTGATTGAAACCATGCGTCGCGAAGGTTACGAGTTACAAGTGGGTCAGCCTCAGGTTATTTTCAAGGAAATTGACGGGAAACGTTGCGAACCAATTGAACAGCTTACCATCAATTTACCGGAAGAATGTTCAGGAAAAATAATTGAAATGGTAGCTATGCGTAAAGGTGAAATGCTTAGTATGGAAGTAGTTAACGACCGTGTTCAACTTGAATTCCAGATTCCATCACGCGGAATTATCGGGTTGCGTAACGGAGTATTAACTTCTTCGGCAGGTGAAGCCATTATGTCGCATCGCTTTTTAGAATATCAACCATTCAAAGGAAATATTGATAAACGAAATAACGGTTCAATCATTGCTATGGAAAGTGGCACGGCATTTGCTTATGCTATCGACAAATTGCAGGATCGTGGACGATTTTTTATATTCCCGCAAGACGAAATTTATTGTGGTCAGGTAGTTGGCGAAAGTGCTAAAGAAGGCGATATGGTGGTGAATGTTACCAAATCAAAGAAACTCACCAACATGCGTGCATCGGGTGCCGACGATAAAGCTAAACTGATTCCACCTGTAGTTTTCAGTTTGGAAGAAGCGCTCGAATACATCAAGGAAGATGAATATGTGGAAATTACACCACAAAGTATCCGTTTGCGTAAAATCTATCTTGATGAGAATGAACGCAAACGCAATACGAAGAAATAGTTAGCAGTTTATAGTCAGTAGTTTATAGTTTTCATAATATGAAAAGTAAACACATTATTCTTATAGCATTATTAGCATTATCTCCGGTTCTTTTTGCCCAGTTTGGCATAAAAACAGGAGTGAATATGGCCAACGAAATCAAATCGTTCAGTCAGGCTGATATAGCTGCCGCTTTCGATTCACGTAATTTGAACGGCTATCAGATAGGTTTTATCTATCAGACTATGCCTAAGAAATCAGGATTAGGAATGGAGTTTGGCGCTCTTCTTACCCAAAAAGGCAGTGTGTTTACAGACACCATATCCGGAAATATTAAAAAAGGCTATCGGGAATTGAATTTTGTGGAAGTCCCTGTGAATCTACGTTATCGTCTTTCAATGGGAATTATCGGGATTTATGGAATTGCCGGCATATATGGAAGTTACGAACTCAGCGGAAAAACAGTGAATGAAGATGTTGAGCCAAATGTAACAACTCCAAGCAGCTATGCGTCTTTTATGGATCATGTAGATTACGGATATAATCTGGGTCTTGGTATTGAATTATTCAACAAGCTACAACTTGGAGGAACCTGGAGTCAGGGTATAAAAACCTCACCAACAGCAATAAATGGCCTTCCAACTCCGGTAACAAGTTCAAACCGGGTTTTTTCAATTAATCTGGTTTATTTGTTTTAATACCCACCCGATAGTAAAATCTAAAGGAAGCTTTTCGATAAAAGAAAAACTTCCTTTTCTATACTGAATATACCCGGATTCATTTTTTTTGGAAAATTTCAAACAACTTATTTTATTTTTTTGTACCTTTGCACCCCGTTCTAAAAAAGCTAATTATCAGGAAACTATAGAATTATTAAATATGAATATCGTTAGAAAAGACCTCGATCAGAACAATGCATTATTAACTGTATGTATTGAAAAAGCTGATTATTCCGAGAAAGTGGAAAAAAGCTTACGCGACTACCGCAAAAAAGCAAACATCCCCGGCTTCCGCCCCGGTATGGTACCAATGGGTTTATTGAAAAAAATGTATGGTAAAGCTGTGACAGCTGAAGAAATCAATAAACTGGTTTCAGATGGCTTATATGGCTATATTCGTGAAAACAACGTGAATATGCTTGGCGAACCAATGCCAAATGAAACTGAACAAAAACCGTTTGATTTTGATACCGACGAAAGTTTTGAGTTTGTATTCGATCTTGGTCTTGCTCCCGAATTTGAAGTGGAATTGAGCAAAAAAGACAAAGTAAAATACTTCAATATTGCCGTTAGTGACGAAATGATTGACAATCAGGTTAAATCATACACAGGTCGTTACGGTAATTATATTCAGGAAGAAGTGGTTGAAGAAAAGGACATGATTAAAGGCGAATTGCTTGAAATGGCCGACGGAAAAGTAAACGAATCCGGTCTGAAAGTGAAAGATGCTTCAATGACTGCTTCCTACATGAAGGATGAACAAAAAGCACTGTTTGTTGGTGCTAAAAAAGGAGATATTATTACATTTAATCCTGCCGTAGCATTCGAAAATGAAGCTGAGATCAGTTCATTACTAAAAATTTCGAAAGACGAAGCAAAACTAATAACTGCTGATTTTCAGGTGAAAATAGAAAGTATTACCCGTTATCACGAAGCTGAAATCAATCAGGAACTTTTCGATAAAGTTTATGGTGAAGGAGTGGTGGCAAGTGAAGCCGATTTCCGCAGCAAAATCAAAGAAAACATACAGGAAAGCCTTGTTGCCGATAGCGAATACAAATTCGGCGTTGATGCAAAAGATATGATTGTGGCAAAATACAACAATCTTACCTTCCCTGATGCATTCCTGAAACGTTGGGTTCTCAGCACAAACGAAAATGTGTCTGAAGAAAAACTAGATGAAGATTTTTCAAAAATGATTGATGACCTGAAATGGCAGTTAATCAAAAATAAAATTCAGACAGCCAGCGATATTAAGGTTGAAGCTCCTGATGTGGAAGAATATGCCAAAAAACTTGCCAAAGCGCAGTTTGCTCAATACGGCATGATTGGAATGGACGACGAAATTATTGCCAACTACGCCAAAGACATGATGAAGAAGGAAGATACGCTGAAAAGCATGATTGACCGCGTGGCTGACGAAAAGGTATTTGCAGTGATAAAAGAAGCTGTAAAACTTGATACCAAAGAAATTTCAATTGAAGAATTCAACAAAATGTTTGAGGTTAAATAATTATTCTGTAATTATTTTCAGACAATTTGTCGAAAAGGCTTTTACCCATTGAAAATTAAACAAAATAGTTATATCTTTGTTTCTTATTCTCATAAGGTAAAAGCCTTTTTCGACTTTATTACTTTATAAACTTTATCACTTTACAAACTTTCAACTTCTTAAGAATATGAACAACAATGATTTCCGCAACTATGCGACCAAACATCTTGGTATGAACGGGTTGGCACTCGATAAATATGCCGACATTACCAGCAATTATATTTCTCCTTCCATTTTGGAAGAACGTCAGTTGAACGTAACGCAAATGGATGTGTTTTCGCGCTTAATGATGGATCGCATCATTTTTCTGGGTACTCAGGTTGACGATTATACAGCCAATGTTATTCAGGCTCAGCTGCTATACCTCGATTCTGCTGATCCGGGCAAGGATATTTCCATTTACCTGAACACTCCCGGTGGATCGGTTTATGCCGGACTTGGCATTTATGACACTATGCAGTTTATTAGTTCCGATGTGGCTACTATCTGTACGGGCATGGCTGCATCGATGGGTGCTGTATTGCTTGTAGCAGGTGCAAATGGCAAACGTTCTGCTTTGAAACACTCAAGAGTTATGATTCACCAACCAATGGGTGGTGCTCAGGGTCAAGCTTCGGATATAGAAATCACAGCCCGAGAAATTCAAAAACTTAAAAAAGAATTATACACTATCATTGCCGATCATTCAAATAATCCATTTGAGCGCATTGAAAAAGATTCAGACCGTGACTATTGGATGACTTCGCAGGAAGCTCTCGATTATGGAATGATTGATAAAGTGTTGTTTAACGAGAAGAAAAAATAAGTAAGTTGTCGGTAGTTTTAAGTTGGCAGTTAAACGCGAAACTCGAAATATTGAACATAAAACAAACTATTTAAATGGCTAAAACGTCAAAAAATTGCAGTTTTTGCGGACGCACGGAGTCGCAGGTTGATTTTTTCATTCTTGGACAGAATGGAGCTCAAATCTGTAATGAATGTGCTGTGCAGGCTTCTGAAATTGTAAAAGAAAACAGCAGCAAAAAAACGAACCTTCCTAATCTAAAAAAAGATGAGTTGCCAAAACCGGTTGAGATAAAGGAATATCTTGACCAATATGTTATTGGACAGGATGAAGCCAAAAAATATCTTTCTGTTGCGGTTTACAATCACTACAAACGATTGATGCAGGAAAACAAAAATGATGATGTGGATATTGAAAAATCAAATATCATTATGGTGGGTTATACCGGAACCGGTAAAACCTTGTTGGCCAAAACCATAGCTAAGAAACTGCATGTGCCGTTTTGTATAGTTGATGCAACCGTATTGACAGAAGCCGGTTACGTTGGTGAAGACATTGAAAGTATTCTGACACGCTTACTTCAGGTAGCCGATTATGATGTGAAGGCTGCAGAGCGGGGAATTGTTTTTATTGACGAAATAGACAAAATAGCTCGCAAAAGCGATAATCCGAGTATCACCCGCGATGTAAGTGGCGAAGGTGTTCAACAGGGATTACTTAAACTTTTAGAAGGTTCAGTAGTGAATGTACCACCTCAAGGCGGACGTAAGCATCCTGACCAAAAGATGATTGCTGTAAATACTCAAAATATTTTGTTTGTATGTGGCGGTGCTTTCGATGGTATTGAAAAGAAAATAGCATCACGACTGAATACCCGCGTGGTTGGATACAATGCAGCAAAAGAAAGCGAACAGGTTGATAAACACAACCTGCTACAATATATTGCTCCACAGGATTTAAAGTCCTTCGGATTGATTCCGGAAATTATTGGTCGTTTGCCAATTCTCACTTATCTTGAACCTTTAGACAGATCCGCATTACGCCGTATTCTGACAGAACCGAAAAACTCAATCATTCGTCAGTACACCAAACTTTTCAATATGGATGGTATTGAACTTACCTTTGATGAATCGGTACTTGAATATATCGTAGATAAAGCTATCGAGTTTAAACTTGGCGCACGAGGACTTCGTTCCATTACGGAAACCATCATGATGGATGAAATGTATGAGATGCCTTCGAAAAATGAAACTAAATTGACTATTTTGCTTCCTTACGCCCAAAGTAAAATTGAAAAGGCAAATGTCAACCGACTAAAAACTGCCTGAAAGGTAGAAAATAATAACATAAATCGGAACAATCGGGGGAATAACTGAAAATTTTAGTTAATCTCCTGATTTTTTTTTCAAAAGGTATTGCATATTTAAAATCTGTTTATATTTTTGTTTCATTAATTGCATTGGTCAATTTGTATGAATTAGGGTTTGTTTACAATAAACAATAAAATTACAGATATAACATTGCTTTTATGTCGACAATAAATACTACTTTCGCAATCATTTTTACGCATAAAACGTTTTATGGCTAAATCATCGGAATTGTCTGTACAACTGAAAAAGTACTTCGGTTTTGATAACTTCAAGGGAAATCAGGAAGCTATCATTCAGAATGTGCTTGATGGTAAAGACACTTTTGTTTTAATGCCTACCGGTGGTGGTAAATCATTGTGCTATCAACTGCCATCCCTTATTATGGAGGGTACTGCCGTTGTGATTTCTCCACTTATCGCTTTGATGAAAAATCAGGTTGATGCCATGCGAAATTTCAGCGAAGAAGATGGTATCGCACATTTTATAAACTCATCACTTACTCGTCAGGCTATTGATGCTGTGAAAGGCGATATTTTGTCAGGGAAAACAAAGCTCCTTTATGTTGCTCCGGAATCTCTTACCAAAGATGAAAATATTGAATTTCTCAAACAAATTAAGATTTCCTTTTATGCTGTAGATGAAGCTCATTGTATATCGGAATGGGGACACGATTTTCGACCTGAATATCGTCGTATAAGACCGATTATTAATGATATAGGTGCCGCTCCGCTAATTACCCTGACTGCAACAGCCACTCCGAAAGTACAGCATGATATCCAAAAAAATCTTGGAATGTTGAATGCAACGATTTTCAAATCATCGTTCAACCGTGCCAATCTGTATTACGAAGTACGACCTAAAAGTAACCTTGTAGATAAGGATATTATTAAATACATCCGCTCACAATCAGGTAAATCGGGAATAATTTACTGCCTGAGCCGTAAGAAAGTTGAAGAACTGTCAGAAACATTGACTATGAATGGCATTTCATGTCTGCCTTATCATGCCGGCATGGATTCTGCACAACGAAGCCAGAATCAGGACAGTTTCTTAATGGAGAAAGTGGAAGTGATTGTTGCTACAATAGCATTCGGTATGGGTATTGATAAGCCGGATGTGCGATATGTTTTGCACTACGATATGCCAAAAAGCCTTGAAGGTTACTATCAGGAAACCGGACGTGGTGGTCGTGATGGTGGTGAAGGACAATGCATAGCTTTTTATGCTTATAAAGATTTAGATAAACTGCGCAAGTTCATGCAAGGTAAGCCCGTTGCCGAGCAGGAAATTGGCAATCAATTATTGTTGGAAACTCAGGCTTATGCTGAATCTTCCATTTGTCGACGAAAACTCTTGCTACATTATTTCGGCGAAGAATATCAGGAAGAAAACTGTGGAAATTGTGATAACTGTATGAAACCCAGAAAATTTATTGAAGGACAGGAATTGTTACTTCTGGTTTTAGAAACCATTCTTATCGTTAAGGAAAAATTCAAAGCTGAACATATTGTAGATATATTAAAAGGAACTGAAACAGCTGATGTTAAAACTTATCAACACGATGAGTTGGAAAACTTTGGTTCTGCTTCTGATGAAGATGAAAGACTTCTTCATGCTGTGATTCGTCAGGCAATGATAGCTGGGTTTGTCAGTAAGGAAATTGAAAATTATGGTTTGCTTAGACTTACTCATGCCGGAAAAGCATACCTTAAAAAACCAGAACCATTCCCCATTGTTAAAGACAATGAGTTTGAGGATGAAGAAGAAGATGCTACAGTAGGAGGAAAAAGCAGTGGTGGAACTTGTGCAGCAGATGATGTACTGTTCTCTATACTTAAAGATTTGCGAAAAAAACTTTCAAAAAGACTCGAAATACCCCCATTTGTGATTTTTCAGGATCCATCACTTGAGGCAATGGCAACAAGTTATCCGATTACTCTTGATGAATTACAAAATATACCTGGAGTTGGTGCCGGAAAAGCAAAACGATACGGAGAAGAATTTTTAAAGGTGATTAAGGAACATGTAAAAGAAAACGAAATTATTCGTCCTGAGGATTTACGTGTCCGTACTGTAGCCAATAAATCAAAGCTAAAAGTGTCTATAATTCAGGCAATTGATCGAAAAATTGCACTTGATGATATAGCACTGTCTAAAGGTTTAGATATTAGTGAACTTTTAGATGAAGTTGAAGCAATTGTTTATTCCGGAACTAAAATCAATATTGATTATTTCCTTCAGGAAATTATGGATACAGACCATGTAGATGAAATTTTTGATTATTTCAGCACAGCCGAAACTGATAAAATTGAAGATGCTCTTGAAGAGCTTGGCGAAGATGATTTTAGTGAAACAGAAGTAAGATTGGTACGAATAAAATTTCTTTCAGAAATAGGAAACTAATATATTTTGTGATAAATAAAAAAACTTTCAGAATTTTCTGAAAGTTTTTTTTGTTAGCTTAGTTTCGATAATTATAAGATTTCCAACTATTTGCTTTATATCCTTTATATTTTGATTTTTTCCATGATTTTGAATCATTATAGTATAATCCTAAATCAAATGAGTAAAGAATCGTAATTATATGTTCTCCAAAGGCATCGTTTCCTGCGCTTCTATGTTCAAAATCATAATTGAGAGTATTTAACTTCCCACTCATGTGAGTGTCGTGAGTATCGTTATTGGTGAAATTATAATTGTATTGATATTGAATTGCAACATTGTTTGAAATTTGATACCTTATGCCCAAACCAATGGGTATTATTAAATCTATTCCATCAAAATTTCCTCTTGGAGCAGTTTTTTCACCTGTTTCCGGATTAACATCTTTGTCTTTCGCTAAATTTCTTGTATAACCGGCCAGACCCATCCCGACAGATACAAATGGAATAATATCGTCATCGTCTGAAAAGTGAAATTTATATTTTAAAGAAGTAGAGGCTTGATATTTAATGGCTAAAAAATTATTTGGAGCATCTACACCCGGATAGTTTAGATTTGTATAATCTATGGAGTTAAAATAGCCATAATCACCATAGTTGGATTGAAATCCAAATTCAAGTGCCGGAGACAAATATATTCCTAAAGACAATCCATAATAAAGATATCCTTGTGAAGGTTCAGAATGTCCAAAGTCGATAATTCCGTTACCTCCATAATCACCTACATAAAGGTTTTTCCCAAGTGAAAACCCTACTGCTAATTTATTTTCGTTAGTCTGACTTTTAGCAATTTGAACTAACAAAACCAACAATAACAGAATCGGGTAACTCTTTTTTGTATACCTTTTAGCAAACATAAAGAAATTTAGTTTGCTAAAAGTTTTGTATTTAGATTTGTAGAAATACATAATTAATTTTGTTTAAGCTAACAATGCCTTTAAGCACTTAAAGAATTATCGATTATATTAATGTGCAAAATTAATAAAACTAAATGACAAATAAATGAATTTTAATATTAAATTTAAACAAAACCATTGGATACATAAATGAAACAGATACAAAAAAGTTAAATAAAAATATTACCAGGCACTAATTTCATCAATAAACATCATGCTACCATCCATTTTGTCAGGACTATTTAGAGGGCAATCTCCTCCACTTTTCAATTCAAATTTCAAAAAACGTACAATTGTTTTATTGAAACAAAATTCAGGGCGGAAAAGTTCCCAATATTTAGATTCACTGCTTGGTAATTGTAAATCGCTCAGTATTTCATAATTTGTACCATCGATTGAACCTGAGACTCTTACTGAAGCCGGAATTACTACACTAAGTGCCGGAGCATGTAAAATTCCCAAAGAAAAGCGACTTATTGAGACTGAATCTTTAAGATCAAAGAGTATTTCGCAATCACGACCACGTCCAATTCCTACCCATTGACTGTAAGTAATTTTGTTTCCCAATACTCCATCTGTCAAAGCGTTTATATTTCCTCCATCATACCAGGTATTGTTTACACTTTTAGTGTATGGTCTTCCGGTTAATTTGCTGACAATAAATTGTTTACTGATTTCTTTTCCAGGTTGTGAGCCGTTAATCAAGGCTTTGGCTTTGATTGTAGCGGATTCGGAAAGGATTAATGGTTTATCGTAGATTTGAATTTTTCCATCTATGTTGTAATAGATTTTGGCGGCTGAACAGTCACACAAAAGGCTTATCTTGAGCTTATTATCATCGGTCGGAACTGCCTGAAATCGAACTTCATAAAAAGCTTTGGATGGTTTGATGTTTAGTGCATTATAACGTTCGAATTCCTTTGGAATACGAGAACGAAATGCATCCCAATTACGATTTAAGGTATCTGTCCAAAGCACTTCTGACATGGCTGAAACACGTGGAAATGCCATGAATTCAGCTTGTTCAGTTGTTGAGATATATTCTGTCCATAGATTAGCTTGTGCGCCTAAAATGTGAGTTGCTTCAGCAGAGTTTAGACTGGCAGGAACAGGCTCATAGTTGTAAACAGCATTGAGCGGAAGATAGCCACCAAATGCTAAAGGTTCACTTACAGGGTCAGATTGATAGAAATTGAAATAACAGGTTGCTCCTGGAGTCATAATCACATCATGTCCGGCTTTAGCTGCGGCAATACCACCACGGGTTCCGCGCCACGACATGACGGTGGCATTCGGAGCAAGACCACCATCCAGAATCTCGTCCCAACCGATTATTTTTCGTCCTTTCGAGTTTAGAAAAGATTCGATACGATGAATGAAATAACTTTGCAGTCCGTTTTCGTCTTTCAATCCTTCTTTTTGAATTCGGGCCTGACAATCGGGACAAACTTTCCAGCGGTCTTTCGGGCACTCATCACCACCAATATGAATGTATTTTGATGGAAAAATATCCATGATTTCAGTCAGAACATCTTCCAAAAAATTAAATGTGGAATCACGGGGGCAATACACATCAGGAAAAATTCCCCAACGGGTAGCCACTTTAAGGGTTGAATCCTTTTTACACGACAGGTAGGGATATGATGCCAAGGCCGCCTGAGCGTGCCCAGGCATTTCAATTTCAGGAATAACAGTGATAAAACGGTCGGCTGCATAGGCTACGATTTCACGGGCTTCAACTTGTGTATAAAATCCACCATAAGGTTTTCCATCGAACTCTTGCGGACAACGGCTGTAAAAGTAACCTTTCAGGGTTTCGTCGCGCTTTGAACCAACTTCGGTAAGTCGTGGATATTTTTTGATTTGTATCCGCCATCCCTGGTCTTCGGTGAGATGCCAGTGGAAATAATTAAGTTTATGAATGGCCATAGCATCGATATATTTTTTAATAAACGATATAGGGAAAAAATGCCGCCCAACATCCAAATGCAATCCACGATAAGCAAACCGAGGCGCATCAATAATTTGAACTGCCGGTACAGACCACTTTTTGAAATAAACTCTTTTCTTCCCGTAAATTTCAGTAGGCAAAAGTTGATAAAGGCTTTGTAATCCGTAGAAAAAACCGGTTGCGGAATTTGCTTCCAGTAGGATTGATTTTTCTGATATTTGCAGAAGATATGATTCCTGATTGTCCTGAAGGCTTGTTTTTCGAAAAATAATAGTATTAGAAGTATCGGTAGTCGCTTCACTGATTTTCAGACTTATACCTGAAACCAGATTTAGTTGAGTTGCAAACTGTTGAGCAAGTTTTAAAATTTCAGGTTGTTTTGAGTCACAAAAAATTCTGGTACGAGAATTAAAAACGAATGTTCCTGATTTTGGAACAAGCTTTTGAGGATATGGGACGATAGCATATTTGTTGGCTGATAATAAGCTTATTGAATTAAAGCCAAGCATTAAAATGATGAAAACCCGAATGGTTTTATTAAAGTCCGATTTTTGCATAAAGTTGAAATTTATTATACTACAAAGGTACAGAATTTGTATTAAGATCAGACTGTTTTGTAAATAAAATACAGAAAACTGTAATTGCTCTAATTCAACAATAATTTAGCACTTTTGTTTTTTTTACCACAATGAAAAATGGATTAAAACCGGCTTTTTAATTAAAAATAAAAAAAACAACGCGACAAATTCGACTGAAAAAAAATAAAACAGTATTTTAGTGCTCTGAAACAAATACAAAATAGATTATGCTTATTATTGGAATTGCAGGAGGAACAGGTTCAGGAAAAACAACTGTTGTCCGCAAAATTTTGGAGCGTTTGCCGGATGGTGAAGTGGTAATTTTACCACAGGATTCGTATTACCGTGATAGTGGACATTTGCCACTGGAAGAACGTCTTGAAATCAATTTCGATCATCCCGATTCAATTGAATTTGAATTGTTAGTAAAGCATTTGAAAGAGTTGCGGAAAGGAAAAACCATCGACCAACCAATTTATTCGTATCTTACTTGTACTCGTGCATCCGAAACAATTCCGATTCATCCATGTCATGTCATAATAATCGAAGGAATTTTGGTGCTTACAAATCCGGAGTTGCGTAAGATGATGGATTTGAAAGTGTTTGTTGATGCTGATGCCGATGACCGTCTGATTCGTGTAATCAACCGTGATATCGTGGAGCGCGGACGTTCGGTAAACAAAGTTATGGAACGTTACGAATGCACAGTGAAACCGATGCACCTGCAGTTTATCGAACCATCAAAACGCTTTGCCGACCTGATTATTCCTCAGGGTGGAAACAATCACATTGCTATTGACATTCTGACAAAATATATTGAAAATAAACTTTTAAGCGAACAGTCAACAGTCAACAGTCAACAGTCAAGTTGAAATTTGTACTTGTTCAATGTGGATTAATTACAGTTAACTATAAATTTTATGCTGAAATCCGACCTTTCAAACATCATGTTTCTGGATATCGAAACTGTTCCACAAACCGGTGATTTCTCTGAACTAAATCCGGAACTGGCTCATTTATGGGAAGATAAGTTTGGAACTATTCAAAAGCGAATGCCCGAAAAATATGGTGAAGAAACAACAGCTGCCGAAGCATTCAATACAAGCGCAGGTATATATTCTGAGTTTGGAAAAATTGTTTGTATTTCGGTTGGGTTTATTTATTATAAAGATTTAGACATGCATTTCCGCACTAAATCGTTCAGTGGTGATGACGAAAAACAAATTCTTATTGATTTTACGGCACTGATTGCTAAATTTTGCACGACCAAAGAACATACATTTTGCGGACATAATATCAAAGAGTTTGATATCCCGTATATTTGTCGGCGAATGTTGATAAATGGATTGAAATTGCCTTCTGTAATCAATATCTCAGGAAAAAAACCGTGGGAAATCAGTTTTTATGACACACTGGAATTGTGGAAATTTGGCGATTATAAAAACTATACATCGCTCAAACTCTTAACAGCTGTTTTCGGGATTCCAACTCCAAAAGACGATATTGATGGCAGTCAGGTGGCTTCTGTTTATTATAAAGAAAAGAATATCAGCCGTATAGCACTATATTGTCAGAAAGATGTAGTGGCTACTGCTCAGGTTTTTCTCCGTTTAAATGGTTTTGATCTCATTAATCAGGAAAATATCCAGTTTTTATAATCTCCAATTAAGTATGAAGAAACTGTATCAGATATTTCTAATCACATTTTGCCTTTTTATGTTCGCAACTTGCGGGCAGAAAAAAAGTGATGGAAATACCGAACAATCTTCTTCAGACCTGAAAGAAATCATTAATTCCGATACGTTGAGAGTGGCTACCATGTATGGCTCAACGTCTTATTTTTTATTCCGCGACGAATTGCTCGGGTTCGATTACGAAATGGCCACGAGTCTTGCCAATTATCTCAGACTAAATCTCGAAATCAGAATTGCACGCACTGAAAAAGAAATGACCCAATGGCTCGAAGAAGGAAAAGTTGATATTGTGGCATACAACACAATAGAAACCAAGGAATTAAAAGGGAAATTTAATTTTGTGTTACCACAACCCGATTCTTATCAGGTTTTGGTTCAAAAAATGGGTGCCAACGCACTTTCAGATGTAACTCAACTTGCCGGAAATACAGTTTACGTGAATGCAAATAGTATTTACTACCAACGATTGAAATCTCTGAACGAAGAAACCGGAGGTTTAATAAAAATTTCCTTGGCTCCAGATTCACTTTCAACCGACGATTTGATTGATATGGTTGCAGATGGAAGAATTGCATACACATTTGCCTATCACAATATGGCTATGCTGCATAAGAACTACAACAAGACGCTTGATTGTCATTTGGCAGTTGGTTTTGACCAGAAAAACGGTTGGTTGATCCGCAGGCAAAGCCACGATTTGAGAAAAGTTATTGAAAAATGGACAAAACTATCTGATACTGAACACCTCCAAACCAATCTGTTTCATAAATATTGGGAGAAAAGTCCGTTCTTTGCACTTCGGAAAGTGAAAATTCCGAAAGGAGCTATTTCACCCTACGATCAGTATTTTAAAAAATATGCTCCTTTGATTAACTGGGATTGGAGGTTGCTGGCATCAGTAGCATATCACGAGTCGCACTTCGATAGTCAGGAGGTTTCGTGGGCAGGAGCAGCCGGAGTAATGCAATTGATGCCACGAACTGCAGAAAATTTCGGTCTCAACAAGGACTCTAAATTTGATGCAGAGAAAAATATTGAAGCCGGAGTACAATATATCAAGAGTTTGAGTATGGTATTCCGTAGAGTCGAGAATAGTGAGGAACGCGTCAAATTTATTCTTGCTGCATATAATTCAGGTCCGGCGCATATTTTGGATGCTATGGCATTAGCAGGAAAATACGGTAAAAATCCTCAGGTTTGGTTTAATAATGTAGAGTTTTTTCTGTTGAAAAAAAGCGACCCTCAATTCTTTAACGACCCGGTGGTAAAATATGGTTATTTTCGTGGAAAAGAAACAGTTAAGTACGTTCAAAACACCATGGAAACCTACAGAAAATACCTTGACAGAAAATAAATTCTTACAGGTTCATATCACATAAATAATTTTTTCTAATGCCGGACAGCGAGATAATTTTAATCAACATATCGGGAGATGATAAACCCGGAGTAACGACTGCAATTACAGAAATTCTGGGGAAGTATAATGCAGTGATTTTGGACATTGGTCAGGCTGATATTCATAATACATTGTCACTTGGGATTTTATTTAAAATGTCGGACGATGCGCAGTCAGGTCATATCCTTAAAGAAGTACTGTTTAAATGCTCGGAACTCAATGTGAATGTGCGTTTTACGCCCATTGCGTTGGATCGTTACGAAAACTGGGTTAGCCGCAAAGGACAAAACCGATATATTGTTACAATTCTTGCTAAAGTTATTACTGCCAGTCAGTTATCTCAGGTTACAAAAGTGCTTGCCGACCAGAATCTGAATATAGATTCTATCAAACGCTTAACCGGTCGTTTATCGCTTAAAACCGATGATGAAAACTCGGTTCGGTCTTGTATCGAATTGTCGGTTCGGGGTGCAATTCCCGACAGAAATGTACTTTCTTCTCAGTTTGTAAAATATTCTACCGAGTTAGGCATTGATATTTCGTTTCAGAAAGACGACATGTTTCGCCGTAACCGCCGGCTGATATGTTTCGATATGGATTCGACGCTTATCAAAACAGAGGTAATTGACGAGCTGGCCGAACGTGCAGGCGTGGGCAATCAGGTTCGGGCTATTACCGAATCGGCTATGCGGGGTGAAATTGATTTTACCGAAAGTTTCAAACAGCGCGTGGCTTTGCTGAAAGGATTAGACGAATCGGTGATGGAAGAAATTGCTCAAAACCTGCCGATTATGGAAGGGGCAGAGCGACTGATGTCAACATTAAAAATTTGCGGTATTAAAATAGCCATTCTTTCGGGAGGTTTTACTTATTTCGGTAACCGGCTGAAGAAGTTGTTTGACGTGGATTATGTGTATGCTAACGAACTGGAAATTGTGGATGGAAAACTTACGGGCAATTATCTTGGCGACATTGTGGATGGTCGACGTAAAGCTGAACTGCTTAAACTGATAGCTCAGGTAGAAAAAATTGATTTAGAACAGGTTATTGCTGTGGGCGATGGCGCTAACGATTTACCCATGCTCAACATTGCCGGTCTTGGAATTGCTTTCCATGCCAAACCAAAAGTAATTGAAAATGCGCAGCAATCCATTTCCACCATCGGGTTGGATGGTGTGCTTTATTTTCTGGGATTCAGGGATATGCATATAGATTAGTTGATAGTTTGTAGTTTATAGTTGGAAAT